>JAISFO010000041.1 GCA_031263535.1 Holosporales bacterium | reverse complement strand
TGATGCGCGCCTTCTATCAGTCCAGGAATATCGGCTAGCACGAACTCTTGCTTGCCAACATAAGCAACCCCTAATTGCGGGATCAGGGTGGTAAATGGATAATCAGCGATTTTCGGTTTTGCCCTGGTATTTGCCGCCAAAAAAGTTGACTTCCCTGCGTTTGGCAGGCCTACCAAACCAACATCGGCTATTAACTTCAGGCTGAACCACACCCAAAGCTCTTCGCCTGGAGTTCCAGGATCGGCCCTTTTTGGCGCTTGGTTGGTCGAGGTTTTAAAGCTGGCATTGCCGCGACCGCCTACGCCGCCTTGGGCCAGCATACAACTTTGGCCGACTTCAACCAGGTCGGCGATAAGCAAGTCGCTGTCGCAGTCAATTATTTGGGTGCCTGTGGGCACCTTAAGCACCAAATCCTCACCGCCTGGGCCTGTGCAGTTTTGCCCATGTCCGTTTTCACCACGTTGAGCATGGAAATGCTGTTGATATCTGTAGTCTATAAGAGTGTTTAGATTACCAACCGCCTTTACGATTATATTGCCGCCGTTGCCGCCGTTGCCGCCGTCAGGCCCGCCGAATTCTATAAACTTCTCGCGGCGAAAGCCTACGCACCCATTGCCGCCATCGCCTGCCTTTACGTGTATTTTAACGTTATCTAGAAACTTCAATCCTAACGCCTAAGAACTTATTGACAACAGCTAGCAATATGTCTTATTTAAGAGCTTGCGCTAAGGCGATGATAGTTTAAGTAAGACCTGAATTCACTATAATGTTTGCAGTATTACAAACTGGCGGAAAGCAATACCGAGTGTGCGAAGGCGACTTTATCAAAGTTGAAAGACTGGCGTTTGATAAAGGCAGCCAGGTAACGCTTGATCAAATCTTGATGCTTGGCGATAAAGATAAGGTTGTCGTTGGCGCCCCCATTGTTCAAGGGGCAAGCGTCAGTGCGACGATACTGGATCAAGACAAAACCAGGACCATTTTGGTTTTTAAAAAGCGTAGACGTAAGCATTTTAGAAGGAAAAATGGTCATCGGCAGAGCTTTACTGTTCTGCGTATAGATCAAATAGAAAAAGGTAGCCTGAGGTCCTAAAAAATGGCACACAAAAAAGCTGGTGGAAGTACTTGTAACGGACGTGATTCCGAGAGTAAGAGGCTTGGGGTTAAGCGTTATGGTGGCCAAAGCGTAGTGGCCGGCAACATAATTGTACGCCAAAGGGGAACCAAATTTCATCCCGGCAGGAACGTGGGTATTGGCAAAGACCACACGCTTTATGCCTTGAACAATGGGATTGTGCGCTTTTCTGTGAGCAACGGCCGCAGTGTCGTGTCTTTAGGCTAACCCTCAAATCACTTTGATTTTTCGCTGACTGATGTGTTGGCGAGTTTTTGTGTGTTTTTTCGAAAAATCAATATTAAAATTTGATTTTGAATCTTATTTGTCAATTATTTTTTTTTATAATCGATCAATATAATTATGCCTAGTGATATATTTTTATCTATTGCTGAGGCGTTTAACGTTGAAAACTAAGTACGGGTATCAGGTACATAATACATACAATAATGCTAACTTAAGCAGAGCTGCTGGTGTACTCACCTCGTGTTGTTGGGTATTAACTTTCCTTCTTGGCGGATGCCAAACGTCAAATAATCCACCTATCCAACTTGACCAAATATCGCAGGTGGTAAAAAAGCGTATTGTTGAAGTTCAGGTACACTGTGATACTTTCTCAAGGAAAGGCACTAGGCTGATTAATGTCTATGTATTGGACACCGTTGCGGACTCTGTCAAAAAGTGTTTTGAAGACCTTCTGAAAGAACAATTCCCTATATATGAAATCGGCTCCTATATCAATCGACATAGGCTTCATGAAGACGTTCCGTCAATTCATGCATTTGGTGTTGCGCTTGACATAAATGCTCTACTTAATCCCTATTTCAGCATTGACAGAGTTGAAATACTACCTAAGCGTTCTCTCGACAGGCATAAAGATAGGATGCTGTATTTAACGAAGCGATTGAAAACATACGATCTTCCCAAGCAAGAATCTGCCGCTGTGCTAAACTTAATTGTGCAACCTCATGGATATGATGATTGGTTCTTAAACAGGAATTATGTGCGTCCTGGTATGATCACCCCACGAATAGCCGCAATTTTCAAAAGACATGGTTTCGACGTTTGGGGCGGTATGTGGCGAGAGCCAATGGACTATATGCACTTTCAGCCTAACCATGAATTAGCCGAAGCGTTGATTAAGCTGCCGCCCGATAAAGCCGCGGTTTTGTGGCAAAAACACTTAGTAAAGTGCAACGAATCTTAAGTAACACAAGATAAATATTGAGCTGTAGGCCGTAACACTTGGTGTATGCGTGGTATTATTTTGTGCTTGACAACGCATTTTTATTCACAACCATCTAAAAACCCAATGAACGCATATATAAACCAGCGATAGATTGCATAAATCTTAGCATTGCTCATAATATACCTTTGATAAAAGCTGGATTTGCTGGCGGTTTGAAATTAAACTTTTGAATCAAGAAATGTTTAATACACAGTTAATTTAATCTTCTAAAAAATTTTAAATAAAATTTATACACAAACTTATCCACATAATTAGAAGCGTTTTTATATTCATTCAACTGCCTACAACGGTTTGTCTTGATAATTCTTCGGCAAAGGTGCTAGGAGTTTGGTATGCTTAACTAAAATTTAGATTTTCTGCGTGGAGCTGTGTTTTGAGCAGATTTGACGAGATTATAGCGATAATAGAATCCTATCTATCTAATGAGGAAATTAGCTCGATCAAGAAGGCATATAATGCTGCCAAAATGGCTCATGAAAGCCAGGTTCGTCTGTCTGGCGAGCCTTATTTAACTCACCTAGAGGAGGTGGCCTTTATTTTGGCGGAAATGCGGCTTGATGCAAGTACAATTATAGCCGGCTTACTGCATGACGCTCTTGAAGACACAAGCATTACACGCCAAATGATAGAAGGTGCTTTTGGGCAAGAAGTAGCTGCTATAGTAGACGGCGTAACCAAGTTCAACAAAATACCTTTAAGCAGCGAGTATGCCCATAAGCTTAAAAACTTTTGTAAATTTTTGCTCGCTTTGTCTTCCGATATTCGTGTTGTTTTCATAAAACTGGCAGACCGCCTGCACAACATGAGGACCATAGAACACCACTCGCCTGACAAGATACGTAAAATTTCACTCGAGACGCTTAAAGTATTCGCTCCGCTTGCCGATATGGTGGGGATTAATAAAATAAAGGATGAGCTGGAATTACTGTCATTTGTGCAAGTCAGGCCAGAAGAAGCAAAAGCTGTTCAGCTTCGTCTAAAAGAGCTGTCCAGCAAAAACAAAAAGCTGATCGACAGCATAGTTGCTGACTTTGAACGTTCATTAAAAAATACATTTTTTAATTTTAAAGTTTTTGGAAGGTTAAAAACCGCATACTCTATTTGGGAGAAAATGCGCAAAAGAAACTTTAACCTGCTGCAGCTGAACGATATTGTTGCAATTCGTATAATCGTCAGCAGTGTGGAAGATTGCTATTATGCCCTTGGGGTTGTGCATTCCGCATATCAAGCAGTACAAGGAACAATTAAGGATTATATAAGCTCACCTAAAAGTAATCAGTATCAATCTATACATACAGTTGTGTTTGGGCCTTATAAACAGCAACTGGAAGTGCAAATCCGTACGAAAGAAATGGATAAAATGGCCGAGTACGGTGTGGCAGCACACTGGAATTATAAAAGGAAAATTGGCGATATTAACAATTTTGAAAATTATAAATGGCTTCGAGGATTTTTGAATTATATAGGGGAAAAATCGCTTTACCCAATCTCAGATCAAAACAAAAACAACGATTTATTTTGTGATGAAGTCTTTTGTTTTACCCCCAATGGCGATGTAATTACCTTACTGCGAGGGGCCTCTGTGCTGGACTTTGCCTATAACGTACATACTTTAGTTGGAAATACTTGTATTGGCGCTAAAATAAACGGAGATACAGTACCAATCCAAAAAAAGCTGCAAAACGGGGATACTGTTGAAATCATTACTTCTCCATTCCAAAGACCAGTCCCCTCATGGATAAGCAAAGTTGCGTTGAAAAAATCAAGAAAGGCTATCAATAGTTTTCTTAAGTCACAGAAGTGCA
>JAISFO010000040.1 GCA_031263535.1 Holosporales bacterium | reverse complement strand
ACCCCAGCGCAACGTCAAGGCCGATTTTGCAACCAATCAACCTAAAAACCCACTATTCCTCAATTCCTCTCCCCACACGTTGCCCCCATAACACACTTCTCAAATAATTAATTAAAATTTCGCGCAATTATTAAATACAGCAGGTATCCATTAATATGTAGGCTTAAGTCTTCTTAGAAAAAATCGTCTGTACATCCCTTAATTCTAAATCAGCTAGGACTGGCTGGATTTTATTGTGCATGCGGTATAGACTTCGCCCATGATTAATAACCGAAAAATAGGTCTTTTTGCGCTTACCAACATAGTTGTAGGTAACATGGTAGGTGTAGGGGCTTACATGATACCGGCGGCACTTGCGAAATATGGAACATTTGCCGTTGTTGGTTGGATTGTAGGTTCAATGGGCGCAGTGTTTCTAGCGCTGGTTTTTGCTTGGCTAAGCCAGTGGACAGACGCGCCGGGAGGGCCATACGTCTATGTAAGAAAGGTATTCGGTAAATTCGCAGGCTATCAGATGGCTGTAAGCTACTGGATCATGGGTCCCGTGGGCAATGCCGGTTTGATTGTGTCTCCCCTTGGGTATCTGTCGACTTTTTGCCCAGCCTTTGCCAGCAATCATTGGCTTAGCGCATCCTTTGGTTTAGCGATGATATGGGGATTCACCTGGCTGAACTTTTTTGAGATTAAAGTCGTTTCATCAGTGCAAATATTTGGAACTGTATTGAAAGTCGCGCCATTAATCTTATTTGGTGTGCTGGGCATATTTTTGTTCGATCCACATATTTTAAATCAACCGGCTATTGTAAGCGATGCTTCTGGTGGATTGGGAGCGCTGTCATGCGTATCATCAGCAGCCGCGGTAAGCATGTGGTCGTTTATAGGACTTGAATCTGGAACTGTTCCATCTGACAGTATAAATAACCCTAAAAAAACTGTGTTTAGGGCAACCATCATTGGGGTACTTGTTGTAGCCTTAGTGTATATCCTTGGATGTATAGCGATTATGTCAATTATACCACAAGAGGTACTTATGAAGTCGCCAGCGCCCTATGTTGACGCTGTAACTTTAATCTGTGGACCGACTAGTGGATTTGTTATGGCAGTGGTCGGGATTATTGGTTTGGTATTTTCTTTAAATGGATGGATTTTTATTCCGGGATACGTTGCCCGTTGTGCGGCAGAAGACGGTCTGTTTCCCAAATTTTTCCTAAAAACCAACAAAAATAACGCGCCTACGGCCGGTCTTATTTGCGGAAGTATTATTATGAGCATTATATTCCTTATGGGATATGCTGATGGTTTTGTAGAGAGAGTAGAAAAAATAGTACTTCTTGGTACATACGCTACAATCGTGCCTTACCTGTATTGTGCCGCCGCGATGCTTATCGGCGCCGTGAAGAAGATGGACGGCTTGGATGTTAATCCCAGATTAGCTGTCTTTGTTTCTTTATTGGCGTTTTTATACGCCATATGGATTGTCGTTGGTTCAGGCCATGAGGTGGTGTATGCAGGAAGTCTGATGCTTTTTGCAATCACTCCGTTTTACTTTATCCTCCACAGAAAATTGGGGCAAAAAGCATGAAATCCGCCAAGACTATAGGCCTTTGGTCGGCAACAGCTTTAGTTGCCGGCAATATCATTGGAGCAGGTGCTTATATGCTGCCTTCGCTATTGGCCCCCTATGGTAAATGGGGGCTTGTAGGCTGGCTTATTGCGGGTATTGGTGCGGTTGCCTTAGCCTTGGTATTTGCCCAAATGGCCAATTGGGTTCCGACCGCCAGTGGTCCTTACAGCTATACTAAGCTTGTTTTTGGCGATTTTGTTGGGTTTCAAGTGGCATTTGGCTACTGGTTTGTGTGTTCGGCAGGAAATGCACTGCTTGTGTTTACTATTATCGGTTATATGTCCGTATTTGTACCGGCATTAAAAAGTGACCATGACTTGGCGTTAATTATCAGCTTAGTGTTAATATGGGGCGCCACAATCATTAACGTCATCGGTATTAAATTCGCATCTGCGGTCCAAGTATGTATCACAATTCTTAAGCTGATCCCATTGGCCTTGTTTGCGGTTCTTGGTCTATTTTTTTTCAGTCCAGACGTATTCTGTCAGGCCCCTTTATCCGCAAATACCACAACATGGGAGGCAATGTCATCGACAACCTCTGTAGCCTTACTGTCGTTCTTGGGGCTTGAATCAGCAACCATCCCGGCTGGCGAGACGCATAATCCCCAGAAAACGATTCCAAGAGCGACAATCTTAGGCGTATTAATTGCTTTGTTTGTGTACGTACTTGGGACAATTGTGATAATGGGATCCATACCACAAACGGTTTTGGCAAAGTCACTAGCCCCATATGTCGACTCTTGCCGCGTACTTTTTGGTGAAACGGCTGCAAAATTGATGGGAATCATGGGGATAATTGGCTGCATAGGTACGCTTAATGGTTGGGTTTTACTTCAGGGACAGGCTCCATTAACCGCAGCACGCGAGGGCCTACTGCCTGCCGTGTTTATGCGTGTCAATAAAAATGGGGTTCCTGTCTTCAGCCTTGTTTTAGGCAGTGTGATGATGAGTGTAGTCGCCGTTGTATACTACTCTTACAATCTATTAAAACAGGTTGAATATATCGGCCTGCTGAATGTTTTTACGGCTGTTGTGCCTTACCTTTATGTATCGATTGCGGCTGGCATTTTTGCAAAAAAGATGCGCAGCAAGATATCCATCGGCCACTTCAGGACAATCGTAGCTCTGTCGGCAGTCGCTTTTATATTCAGCTTTTGGGTAATTGCGGGCTTTTCGGCGGAAACCGTATTTTGGGGTATGATGTGGTTTTTGGTCGGCATTCCTCTATATCTGTTTATCGGTAAAACAAAGTCAAGGACTGGCTTAAGCGGTAACTGATGCGACTAAATACTGGTCGGAGTGAGAGGATTTGAACCTCCGACCCCCGCCTCCCGAAGGCGGTGCTCTACCAGGCTGAGCCACACTCCGTACACCAAACAATTAGCACCCCGGCCAACAAAGGTCCATAGGATAGAAGTGCATAAAATTAAAGCGCAAAGCCAGCCGCAATTATTTGCAGTGCTAGACGGCCAAAATATCGGTATATATATACAAATCATAGCTTGGTTGCTTACACGTCAGGCAGCAGGCTAATGGTAACCAGCTATTGAGCAGTGTGACTTCGACAAGCCAGTACTGCTCTTGATAGAAACAGAAGCTGTTCTAAAATTTATGCCTAAAAAGGTGCTTGCTTTGTCAAGATAGATCTTTGGTATGTACGACCGAATCAATCGGCCGCACAGGATAGCAACTGCAGTATTATATGGAAATTATAAATGGGGTGGCTGCGCTGCTAATTATACCACATTCGGATGTGTTACCGTTACAGTTAAATATTAAGTCCAAATGCCGCTGCCCACAAAGTCCAAGAATTTTAGGGCTGAGGTAAGATAGCGCATCAGGGAAAACGATCTAACTCAAGCTGTTAAAGGAAGGATCCGTTCGAAATTGCTGCGTACGGCCTTCACGCATTAGCTTACATAAAGATCCATTACCTATTAAAAAATTCATCTACTTCGATAAAGCTCCAACCGCCGATTTCATGCAAAAAATCCTCGTCATGAGATATAGCAATAATACTCGAAGGATATTGTCGCAAAATTGCAATTAAGTGGTCACGTGTTTCCATGTCTATATTATTAGTAATTTCATCCAAAATCAGCAATTTAGGTGGATTAGCGGCGATCTTGGCCAAAGACAATCTGGCTTTTTCTCCGCCAGACATCGTTTTTACCGGGGCATTTACTTCTTCATTTTTCCGAAATAGATAGTCGTTCAAAAAGCTTCTCACTTCTGCAATATCGCGCCATTCACCACCGGTTTCCCAAATTACCTCCAGGGCTGATTTTTCTGGATCTAAATTGTCATAATGCTGATCTAGGCAGCCTATGTCTCGGGGCTTAGGCACATTCCAGCTGCCAGATTTCACTATATGCTCGTTACCACAAATCGCCTTAACAAGGGTCGTTTTCCCACTTCCATTGGGCCCAATAATTGCAACACGCTCTTGCGAGCCGACAGAGAAATTTATGTTTCGCAGTATAACTTTATCGGCATATCCAACCGTGCCGTCCGCTATAGAGACAACGGCTCTGCCAGATGTGTCCTGATGTGTAAATTTAAACTTCGGCGTGATATTTTCCGGCAAGCGCATTTCATTTAGCTGGTCCGACAGCCGCCGCTTCCTTTCATCAATATTCTTTAACTTATTACCCTGGGATTTTTCGGCCTTCATAGCTTTAAGGTCCCCGACACTTTTCATCCATTTTTTATTTTCTACTTTCTTCTTGCCGGATTTGATGCTTTTGGACGTGCGCTCTTGTTCTTTTATCAGCTGTTGATGCGCGGATTTTCTTTCCCGCTCTGCGAGGTCGATCTGATGCGCAAGTGACTGGCGCTTTAGGTGCTTTTCGCTGATATAATCGTCATAGCTCCCTCGAAAAACCGTGATTATTCCATCGTCGATATGCCACAGAATCTGGATGCAGTTGCGTAACAGCTCTTTGTCATGAGTGGCGATGATCAAGGTTCCATAATACGTCTTCAACAGGCGCATTAGGCTTTTCCGATTGTCCAAGTCCAGGTGGTTAGTTGGCTCATCTAGCAAAAGAAGTAATGGATCTTTACCAAGCGCCGAAGACAAAGCCTTATTAAAACGCTCTCCCCCGCTTAGCAAATCGAAATCGGATATAATCTGAGGGATATATGCCTGCGAAATGCTGGGGTTCTGCTCGGCAATCATGCGAAGCAGGAAAGACTTACCGCTTCCATTACGGCCAATAACCCCAATCCGCTCTCCAAATGAGATTAGCGTCGAAAATCCCTCAAAGCAGGTTTTGTGTGGAAACGACAGATTTAGGTCTTTTATCTGGATTGGAGGATGCATCGCTTACCATCATTCCTTAATACAAGCTTAGACAGAAAGAATTAAATACGCTTTATCAGAGTA
Source organism: Holosporales bacterium (assembly GCA_031263535.1). Lineage (NCBI taxonomy): Bacteria > Pseudomonadati > Pseudomonadota > Alphaproteobacteria > Holosporales > Holosporales bacterium. The sequence goes on along the minus strand of JAISFO010000040.1, from coordinate 19,957 downwards.
AATTCTACTTTAATGCCGACAGAATCTGGAATATTTAAAACTAAATGGCAGTAAAAAACCACCCGTGAGCGATAGGTTATCAATAATCTATGATTTTGGTAAAGGAGGCCCCTGATAGATCGGCGATTTTGCTATTTAACTGCAACTACAAACTAGAGGAACGCGGCCTTCGCGAACAGTTTTTGTTTTAGAATAATGGCGACCAAAGTGGATGCTGGCAAACCTATGACAGCCAACGCCAAATAAACTTATATAAAAAGTTAAAAGCATGTTTCCTGTAAGCAAAAGGTCATCGATACACCGCAGGTAAAACTTTACAAAGTTTGCCGATAGTATTTGATTTTAATGTTTGTGCCGCCCGGTTTTCCTCATTCTGGTCGACCACTATTGTTCCACCATCTCTCACAGCGGAGAATAAGCTATTGGTTTCGAAGGCATATTTACGTCTGCTTCAGATTAGCAATGTAAACCTCATTACTAGTAAGTGATTGTTGGCGTGGCTGGGGCGTCGATTATATTGAAACTGCCTGAATTAACCAAAGCTTGTCGGCTTGAGTGAAGCTTGAATGCTGGGGTACCAGTGCATCCGGTTAAAATAAGTGTCGTCAGGTTAGTAAGTTTTGTCATATCCAAAGTGCCTGACAGTTCGGATCCGCTTAGGTTAACCGTAGTTATCCCGGTGTTGGTGAAGTTAAACTTGCTCCAATTAGCTGTGCTAACAACACAATTCTCTAACGTGATTCCTGCTAGATTTGTGCAACCAGAGAAGTTTACGCTTCCCCCTACCGTTTGTAGACCAGAGAAATCAACTGTTCCGTCCAGCCCTTTGCAATCTTGGAAGTTTATAGTTCCACCATTGAAGGTTGTAAGTACTGGGAAGGAAGGCGCTCCGGTTAGTTTTTCGCAGCTCTGGAAGGTTAAAGTTCCGCTACTGAAAGTTTCAAGGGCTTGAAACTCTGGAGCGGCACCATCCAACCCCTTGCAATTCTGGAAGGTTACGGTTCCAGTACTGAATGTTTTAAGCGCTGAGAAGGAAGGTGCTCCAGTTGGATTTGTAAGTCCACTGAAGTTAATGGTTCCGCCAGTGAAAGTTTCAAGCGCTGGGAAGGAAGGCGCTCCGGTTAGTTTTTCGCAGCTCTGGAAGGTTAAAGTTCCGCTACTGAAGGTTTCAAGGGCTTGAAACTCTGGAGCAGCGCCATCCAACCTTTCCCGTTCTCACAAATGCAAACATCAACTTCACGAACTGTGTTGGCCTCACCGGCACCCCTGTCTTCCCCGCTCTTGTAAACTTAACTGGTACCATCACCTTCCAAGGCTGCACCACCCTCACAGATACCCCAGACTTCTCAAAACTGAAAACCGGCGGAACCCTCATCTTCCAAGGTTGCTCTGGCCTCAATGGCCTTGCTCCAGAATTCACTGCTCTTACTAGCTGTGCAACCATTAACTTCCAAGGCTGTAATAAATTGATCGGCTCCCCAATCTTTTTGGCACTTAAAACCGGTACCATCAACTTCCAAAACTGCACTGGACTAAATGGCACTGCTCCAGAGTTTAAAGAACTTACAAATGCAACCATTAACTTCCAAAACTGCACAGGGTTAACTGAAATACCGGATTTTACAAAATTGCAGCGTGCGACGGGTGGAGCTTATACTAATAATTTTATAAGCTTCACGGGTTGTACTAAAATATCCGGGCAAGCACCAGCTTTCACAAGCCTAACAATCGCAGATGGTGGCTTTGGCTATTCTATTAAATTCGATGGGCTTACAGGCCTAACCGGTACTCCTTCCTTCCCATTACTTGAGTTATTAGGCGGAACCATCACCTTCCAAGGCTGCACAGGCCTAACCGGTGCCATAACATTTCCAAAACTCACAGCCGGCGGATCCATTATCTTCCAAGGTTGCGAAAGCCTCACCGGTACCCCAGAGTTCCTTGCGCTTAAAACCTGTGGAACCATTAACTTCCAAGGTTGTACCGGCCTCAATGGCACCGCCCCAGAATTCCTTGCTTTCACAAACGGAAACATCAACTTCACAAACTGCACTGGCCTCACCAGCACTCCAACCTTCCCTGCTTTTGTAAACTTAACTGGTACCATCACTTTCCAAGGTTGTTCTGACCTTACTGATACCCCAAACTTCTCAAAACTGAAAACCGGCGGCACTATAAACTTCCAAAATTGCATAGGCCTGACTGGCCTCGCCCCAGAATTCACTGCTCTTACTAACGGAATCATAAGCTTCCAGGGCTGCGAAAAATTAACCGGCGCCCCTTCATTCCCTATTCTTACAACCGGAAGCATCAACTTTCAAGGCTGCACAGGCCTGAATGGCCCTGCCCCACAGTTCCCCGCTTTCACAACCGGCGGAACTATCGACTTCCAAGATTGCAAAAACCTAACCGGCGCACCTTCCTTTCCAGAACTTACTAGCTTAAACGGAATCATAAACTTCCAGAACTGCACAGAGTTAACTGGAATACCGGATTTTCAAAATTGCAGCGTGCAACGGGTGGGGGGTATACTAATAATTTTATAAGCTTCACGGGTTGTACTAAAATAGCGTGTCAAGCACCAGCTTTTTCTAGCCTAACAATCGCAGATGGTGGTTGGGGCTATTCTATTAACTTCAGCGGACTTACAGGCCTAACCGGCGCACCTTCATTTCCAGCGCTTTCAACCCTCAGTGGTAGTGGATCCATAAATTTCTCAGGCTGCACAGGACTGGATGGGACAGCTGTCTTCTCTGCTCTACAAACGATAAGTGGAAGCGTAAACTTCTCTGGCTGTACAGGTTTGACAGGAATAACATTAGAGAATTGTGTTGCTAGCGCAGCTAACTGGGGCAAGTTTAATTTAACTAACATGGGATAACTACGGTTGACCTAAGCGGATCCGAACTGTCGGGCGTTCTGGATATGACAAAGCTTACTAACCTGACGACGCTTATTTTAACTGGGTGCACTGGTACCCCAGCATTCAAGCTTCACTCAAGCCGCGAAAGCTTGGTTAACTCAGGTAGCTTGATAGTCGACGCCCCAGCTAGTCCAACAATTACTTACTAGTAATAGAGGCTTCGATTGCTACAGCAGACGCAGGTAATGCAGGTTTTGATAGTATTCACTTAGATGGTGAAAAGCGATCAATCTTCAAGCCCGAATCGCAACTTACCGGCAGTAAAACATTCGTGCCGGCAATAGATTTTTAGCTGTCTGTAGTTCAGAGCAAAATCTTAACTTTACAGCCAAGACTTAGTGAGAAATAACAGATTTTATTTCTGTAAGAATAGCAAACGCTTAAATAGATATTGCTGACTGTTCAAAGTCTCGTCACCACTGACGATTGTTGTATCTATAAGATGTTTGTTGTATATAATATACTATCCTGAATTAGATAAGCCTTAGCTTTTCAGCTGTTTTCGACAGCATATATAGTACATTAAAACGGGTTAAATAACGGCGCATATATTATGCAAATCTTGGCAAGCAATGTTCCCGAAGCCGTTGATGAGGCAGGCTTTACGCCTAGCAATTTAGAAGCCGAGCAAGCTTTGCTTGGGGTGCTTATGCTCGACAATGGCTTGTTCGAAAAAGTCTCTGACTACCTGTGCCCGTATCATTTCTCAAACAGCGCCCATGCTTTGATATTCAGCTCAATCAGCTCTTTAGTTGAGCGGGGAGATACGGCCGACCCAATTACCCTTAAAAAATACTTAGAAAAAACCGCCGAGATAGAGCAAATCGGCGGGGCTGGGTATCTGGTTGACCTGACTACAGCGGTTGTTTCTTTGCACGGTGCTGCCGATTATGGACGCACGATATACGACTTGTACCTTAGGCGTCAGCTTATAAGCTTTGGCAACGAGGTCGTCGATGAGGCCAGAAAATTCGACATAGACGCCAATGCCGCCGCCCAGATAGAAGTTGCCGAACAGAAATTATTTGAGCTAGCCGATAAGGGGCAGCTTGATGGCGGGTTTGTTAAGTTCTCAAGCGCGCTGAACCAGGCAGTGAGCAGCGCCGAGGCAGCGTACAAAAGCGATTCGAAGATAACGGGCGTTACCTCTGGTTTTATAGAGCTGGACAAGCGTCTTGGCGGTTTGCACAAATCTGACCTGATAATCATTGCTGGGCGGCCGTCCATGGGTAAGACGGCGCTGGCGACCAATATTGCTTATAATGCGGCTAAAGCGCAGATGCTGGTCAAGACGGGCGGAGGGACGGTGGCTTTTTTTTCGCTTGAAATGTCGTCTGAACAGCTGGCGACCCGTATCATCGCGCAGGAGTGCAATATTGCCTCCGACCGCATAAGAAGGGGGGAAATAAAAAGCACCGACTTTAAGCGATTTACCGAGGTCGTGCGCGAGATTGGCCAAATCCCTTTGTTTATCGATGATACCCCGGCGCTGACTATTTCTGCACTAAGGAGCCGTGCACGCAGGCTTAAAAGGCAGCAAGGACTTAGTTTGATCGTCATCGACTATCTTCAACTGCTGCATGTTCCTGGGGCGAGTAAGCTTGATAATCGGGTGCAAGAGATATCCTATATCTCAAGGATGCTAAAAGCGATTGCCAAAGAGCTGGACGTGCCGGTTATCGCCTTGTCTCAGCTGTCTCGCGCGGTTGAGCAGCGCGATGAGAAAAGGCCGCAGCTGGCCGACCTGCGCGAATCCGGGTCAATAGAACAGGACGCAGATATTGTGCTGTTTATATACCGCGAGGAGTATTATGAGTCTCGTAAAGAGCCGGCTCAAGGTACGGAAAAGCACGAGCAATGGCAAAATAAACTTTCTAAAATCTATAATACAGCCGAAATTATCGTAGCTAAGCAAAGGCATGGCCCCATAGGAACAATCAAGCTGTTCTTCGACGGCAAGGTGACTAAGTTCGATAACCTAAGCGAAAAGGCGCAAAGCTAAATCGTCATATACCTAAGAGGCCGCTTGTATATTCAATTGGCGCAAAGCTTCGCTGGATATGATTCCAGCAGAAAGCGCCAAATTAATGGACCTGGCAGGCTGTTTCATTGGAATAGTGACGGCATAGCTGCATTTATCTAACGCATAAATCGGCAGCCCAGCGCTTTCACAGCCGGCAATTAGCACGTCGCCTGCTTTGTATTCAAAGCTAGTATAAGGAACACCGGATTTTGCGGTCATTGCAATCAGCCTGTACGGCTCTGTCAATGAACGCTCAAATTCTTCGTATGAGCTGTGATAGTGCAGATCTGCTAAGTGAACATAGTCCATTCCTGCGCGCCGGAAGTGCTTTTCGCTTAGCAGAAAGCCGCACGGTCCGATAATGTCTATATGAAACCCTAGGCAGGCAGCTAAGCGTACAAGAGCGCCAGCATTGTGTGGAATTTCTGGCTGAAAAAGCGCAAGGCGTATCATGCCAGATAATCGAGCCAGATTGGGGATTCTAGCTTTTTTAAGAACTCTTTGTGAAGCTTGACTTCCTCTTCCGAAGGCAAATAGGCGCGAGGTTCGGCGAATTCGCGCTTGGTTTTAGTTGACAGGGTAGATGACTCTTTATCTGAAAATGCAAGCTTTGTCTGGCGACCGCCGATTAGGTTCAGGTAAACCTCCCCCAGCAGCTTACAGTCTATAACCGCGCCGTGCTTCACACGAGCCGAAGTGTCTATGCTAAACCTGTTGCAAAGGGCGTCAAGGCTTGCCGGAGCGCCAGGGAACTGCTTGCGAGCGATGAACAGTGTATCGATTGCCCTTGACGGCTCAATTTGGGGCTTTTCAACCAAATCCAGCTCAAAATTTAAAAATTTAATATCGAAGGCGGCGTTGTGTATTACCAGGCTTGAGTCAGATATAAAATTCAGAAAATCGTCAACAACATCTGCAAACAGAGGCTTGCCGACCAAGAATTCGGTCGTTATCCCGCTTATTGCGGTAGCATCCGCAGGAACATCCCGCTCTGGATTTATGTATACCTGATACTCACACCCGGTTGGCACGTGGTTGATAAGCTCTACCGCGCCTATTTCGATTATCCTGTGCCCCGAGTAAGGGTCAAGACCAGTAGTCTCGGTATCTAAAACAACTTCCCTTAGCATAGCGCCAACATAACGACATTCTGTATACTAGCACTAAAGCGGGACAACGAAACGTAATTTTCGAAAGTATATTTTGTGATGATGTCTCTGTAGCGTTCTGTTCGAAATAGCTGTTTCTTGCGCAAAGAATTTGGTGTAATTTTATTTAAATGTGTTGAAGGATGATTATATGCGGTTATTTAAAGTGTTTGTGTTGGGGCTTTTTGTTTTAAGCGGTCAGCAGGCGCAGGCGAATATTTTCAGCGACTGGTGGACCAAGATAAAGTCCTGGTTCTGTCCAGATGAAAAGGTGCTTATGGAGCGAGCTGAACAGCAAGAGCAACGCGCCAGGGAAGAAATAGAGGCGCTTGAAAGTAAGAAGGCAGCCACCGAGCACGAACATAAGGGCGCTAATGAGCCCGCGGTAAATCACGATCAATCCGCGCCTGTGCCTCATGACGAAGGTCAGGGCTACGGCTATGGGCAGGCTCAACCTGCTGATTCTCAAGAGTCTACTGCTCATAGCGGTCAATAATAACGCCTGAATATATCAAGCTTGGGGAATTTTGGCCGGGGATTCTAGGACTCCGGCCATGATACCTAAGTAGCAGAACAGCGCGATATTATCGTTTAAATCGCCAGATTTTAGTGCGTTCATAAAGCAAAACAAAAATACGCACAAAAATATCTTAACAAACGGGGATGATACGAGCTTTTGCACACTAAACTTAGCGAAGATGCTAGACAGCAATGCAAGAAACAACGTAAGCCCAACTAAACCGGTCTCACACATAATTTCCAAAAATATATTGTGCGGGTGATAGTACATATCACCCAAGCCTTGATAGTACGGCCACCCGCCAAAACCTATGCCTGTAAAGTAGTGTTCCGTAAAACATTTCCAGGCGCTTTTGTAATATTTAATCCGAAGCAGAATTGATTCATCACTTTGCAAATAGTCGTAGCTGATTCTTTCGAAAAGCGCCGATTGTTTACCAGTTTTGAGTATCAGCTCTATTAGCAAATACAGAACACATGAAGCAAGTATGAAATAAACGATATTTTTCAGCATACGGCCAAGAGTCTTGTTTTCTGCATAAAGCAGACTCAATGCGCTTAGAACCGCCGTCGCCAACAACATAGATATAACCGGCCCTCTTCCCCCTAAATTTAAAGACATATAGACTATACTCGACAGCAATACCATCCAGACAGCTGTGCCGGCATTTGATTGACCCAAGTAAATTTGGTAACCGCCTGTATTCGTGTGAGCAAGCAGAATTCCGCTTAATATTACAACGCCTATACCCAGCGTTTGACCTGTAATCAGATAATTATTACCTAAGACGTCATTAAGCGCGGCACGACTTTGAATCTGGTTTAGGAAAATTCTGTAACACTCAAAGTTTATCGCTATCGCAAAGATCAGCGTTAGAAGCATAAATCTATAGAGGCGATTTTCATCCCGAGCGATAACTAAATAAGACAAGAAAAACGCTTGCATCGTATATAGGAAAAAGCACAAAATCTTGCTGTAAGGATATTCGGTTACCGGAAGGCCAAACGACCGACAGCAACACCATCCTGTAAAAGCTAAAAACAATACTTTTGTGGCTGTTGACGAGTATATTGTCCCGTTTTGTGATCTTATGCGGCTTTCCTTCGCCATCAAGTAATACCCAATCGGTATAATGATCAAAGAAAGCAATAAAGTGAGGTCAATCTTGACATAAGCGGTCAGTGAGTTTTTGTACTGAGGGGAAAACAAAAACAGTACAAAAAGCAGCTCAAAGCAGAAGAAATTCTTGAAGCTCGACTTCATATCCATACACAGATATTACAGGACATATTACGCGCAGTGCGTTAAAACTCGGTAACCGTTAAATCTAAACGAGAGCATACAGAGCATGGCAACAGGCGCCAACATTTTTCTGGAAGTAAAGGACTCAGGCGGCGTAAGGCTGGACGTTTATATAACTCAAAATATCTGCGAATTGTCGCGCAGTCAGGCTCAAGCGCTTATCAAAAATGGCCAAGTGTTGCTTAATGGCCAAGTACCCGATAAGTCATCAAAAGTCTGGACTGGCGATTCAGTTACAGCAACGATAACACCTGCCCCGATTTCTGAACTTTGCCCACAGGATATCCCTCTGGAAGTACTGTTTGAGGACGAGGATATAATTGTGCTGAACAAACAAGCTGGACTGGTGGTGCATCCGGCCGCTGGCAATCGCGATGGAACTGTGGTGAATGCCCTTTTGGCGCATTGCCCTAGCCTGTCCGACACGGGTGGAGAAGGTCGGCCAGGCATCGTTCACAGGCTTGATAAAAACACCAGCGGCGTAATGGTAGTTGCCAAAAACAATGAATCTCATCATAAATTGGCGCGCCAATTCGAAAAACATTCAATAACACGAAAGTATATCTCATTTTGCTGGGGGCGACTTAAGCAAGCTTCAGGCGTAGTTGAAGGGCGGATTGGTCGCAGCCGTCAAAATCGTCAAAAAATGTCGATCATACCAAGCGGAGGTAAGTATTCGTGTACTTGCTACAGCACGATGGAGCGGTATGATAACCTGGCATCTAAGGTCGAGTGTACGCTCAAAACCGGTCGTACTCATCAGGTAAGGGTGCATATGCAGGCGCTTGGTAACCCTCTCATTGGCGATACGACTTATGGCCGCGCGCGTAACTTTGGGGCCAAATTTTCCGCACTTGGCGATTTTCTTAAAACATTCGGGCGTCACGCTCTGCATGCTTATTATCTTTCGTTTATGCACCCCAGAACAGGTGAGGTCATGGCTTTTAAGACCGCTTTGCCATCCGAAATGCAACAGCTAGAGCAGACGCTGAAAGATTGCAAAAAAACCTGAGCGCGATTACCCTAGGCGAACATTGGCGATTAAGAATGTGTACACAGTATTCGTGCCAGGATTGGATTTAGGTTTTTAAGAGCATCTTCTTTGATTTCAAAACTTATCAAACATTTTGCGGTTTGCGTTTGCTTACTTACATGCTCTGTTTGCCATATTGCCCGCGGCGGTGTGGTTCTAATCCGTGACAGCGAGATTGAGGATACCCTCAGGGAAATACTTGATCAAATATTAGAAGTCGCAGGCATAGACAAAAGAGCGGTCAAAATCTATCTCATAAGCGACAGATCTGTTAACGCCTTTGCGACTTTTGAAAAGAGGATATTTGTCTGCACAGGACTGTTGTTAAAGGCCGATAAAGTTGAACATATCGTGGGCGTTCTGTCCCACGAAATTGGTCACATAGCCTGTGAACATATGATTAGGCATGTGGGCGCGGCAGAGCAGTCCAAAATACTTTCGGTTGCACTTGCGATAGTTGGTATAGGCGCAGGCATGGCGATAGGATCGCCGGACCTGATCATGGGTGGAATGATGGGCGGTATGGCCATGGGAATCAATACTTTTCTGTACTACTCTAGGGCCGAAGAAGAGGCCGCTGATAACAAGGCGATGGATTATATGCAAAAGCTTGGGCTTTCTACAAAAGGGTTGCTTGAAGTTATCGAGATGTTTGCCTTATCTGCGCGCCTGAATATTGGTGAGAAAGGGCTGCCTACTACTCACCCTGGGATAGAGGCGCGCGTAGCGTACTTGCGCGCTAACGTTCATCTCTTTGAGCAAACATCCGTCCCCAGAAAAATTCCACCTGAAACTGCTCAAAAGTGCAAAAGGATAAGGATTAAGCTGGAGGCATATTCCAAACCTGTAGAGAAAACCCTGGCAAAATTCCCAAGAAACGACTGTTCGACAGAGGCGCTGTACGCCAGGGCCATTGCCTTGAATAAGCGCGGAGATTTTCATGGCTCAATTGCCTGCATGGACGCTTTAATCAGCAAGTTTCCCAAAGATCCATATTTTCTTGAGACGAAGGCCCAGATTCTTTACGAAAATTCCAGAATCTCAGAAGCTGTTGAGCTTTACAGAAGCCTGGTAGCTTTAAAAAGAAGCGATGTATTGCTAAACATCGCCTTTGCTAATGCGCTTATAAAAAGCGGCGACAATCGGCACTTGGATGAAGCGCAAAAAGTCCTGAACAATGCGCTGATCGAGGATAAATCAGAACCGCTTGCTTGGTATCTGATGTCGATAATTTACGGCAAGAGGGGCGACTATGGCACATCTGCCCTTATGTCTGCAGAAGGCGCCTTGGTCAGAGGGGATGAAAGAGGCGCTATTGCTCAGGCCAAAAGAGCGATTAAATATGGCTTAAAGAATCCAATTCACCTGCAGCGCGCCAAATTCATCGCCAAGGAAAAAACGCCAAAAGCCAAAGGCAAGCCCAAGACCTGATGGCTTTACTAAATTAGGAACGCTCGATGGAATTTTGGACGTCAATGACATTTGGCGAGTGTTATGGTAAGTCAATGCCATAAGCTGGTGCGCTGATTTGAAGAAACTATACGACTGGATCATCGAAAGATCGCGAAGGCCAAGCGCAGTTTGGTGGCTTGCAGGCATATCATTTGCGGAAAGCTCATTTTTCCCATTACCGCCGGATATTTTGCTTGTGCCAATGTGCTTAGGTAAAAGGGATAAAGCTTGGTTCTATGGAGGTTTATGCGTCTCAGCCTCAGTTATCGGAGGGTTTCTGGGATACTGGATTGGGTACTGTTTATTTGAGAGCATAGGAATCAAGCTGCTGGATTTTTATGGATATAGAGAGTCGTTTAACCGCATAATCCAAGAGTTTCAATCTTGGGCATTTTGGGCAATTTCCATCAAAGGCATAACGCCAATCCCTTACAAAATCGTCACCATTGCAAGCGGGAAGGCAAAAGTCGACCATATGGGTTTCTTTTCAGCTTCGCTTATCGCAAGATCGGTAAGGTTTTTTCTTTTAAGTGGACTGTGCTGGCGTTACGGTAATTTGGTAGAGTCGTTAATCGATAATTATTTTAATAAGGTGGCTTTTGGCGCGCTGTTCCTGATAATTATTGGATTTGTCATAGTATACTTTCTGTAATCGATGATGAGCGATAATAATGCCGAGCCTTCCAAGCGTTCAATTACAGGCCAAATTTGGCAATTTCCTCAGGTCGACCAAGCAGTCCTGTCGCAGCTTCAGTGTGAGATTGGCGCTTCGGAACTAGTTGCCAGAATTCTTTATAGCCGAGGTATTTGTACTGCAAAAGAGGCTGCTGATTTTCTGAATCCTCAATTTGCTAGCCTGATGCCTGACCCAAGTTCTCTGCATGATGTAGATCAGGCAATCGGCAGAATAATCGAAGCGATGGGGCGCAATGAAAGCATTTGCATATGGGGCGATTATGACGTTGATGGGACGGTTTCCGTCTCACTGTTTTTGAGGTTTTTTAAAGCCATAGGATACAGCAATATATCATTTTATATTCCTGATCGGCTAAGCGAAGGATATGGTCTTCATTCTCAAGGCATAAAAAAGCTAGGCGGTGGCTCACTTCTGATATCAGTTGACTGTGGAACCAGCAATATTGAGGAAATCGAGCTGGCACGCAGCCTTAACATAGACACGATTATAATCGATCACCACGAAGTAGGCGCATTGCCTAAAAGCTTGGCTTTCATCAATCCGCATAGACCCGACCAGTCGGATCAGAATCTTAAAGAGCTGTGCGCGGCTGGGCTGGTTTTTTTATTTTTAATAGCGCTTAATCGAGAGTTGCGCACCAAAGGCTTTTATAAATCTGTTAAAGAACCAGACCTGAGGGAGTACTTAAGCATGGTATCGCTGGCGACAGTTTGCGATGTGATGCGGTTGGTAAAGCTGAACCGGGCCTATGTTTTCCACGGCCTTAAAAGACTTTGCAAAAAAACTGACAAGCATATTGAATGCTTAGCAGAAACCGCTGGGCTCAGCAGTATTGAAAACGCGGGACACTTGGGCTTTATCCTAGGGCCCAGGATTAACGCTGTTGGAAGAGTTGGCGACTATTCATCTTTGGCTGTTGCTTTCTTTGCCAGTGATAATGACGATGAGGTGCAGAGTCTTGCCAATCAACTTGACCAAACCAACACCAGGCGTAAAGAAATCGAAACCGACAATCTGGCGCAGGCTGAAGCGGCGGTATCTTTGGATAAGCCGTATTTGCTGGTTGCGTGTGAAAATTTGCATCCAGGGGTTATTGGAATCGTCGCCAGCAGGCTTAAAGAAAAGCATAAAAAACCAGCATTTGTGGTCAGCTTAGACCAGGATATTTGTCGCGGTTCAGTTAGGTCGGTGGAAGGATTTGACGTAGGGGCGTTCATTCAGGGCGCTGTCAACGCAGGGGTTTTGGCTAATGGTGGCGGTCATAAAATGGCCGCGGGATTTTCTGTGATGGCTGGCGATCTTGGTAAGTTTGAGCTGATGCTTGACGATGCGTTTAGGGCTTTTGAGCCCCCAACGCCAACTGCACATGTGGATGGAGTTTTGACTTTGCCTGCGCTTAACACAACATTGTTTGCAGATATTGCTAAATTAGAGCCTTTTGGTATAGGCAATCCAGCGCCAAGGTTCATGTTTCCTAGGCTGATTGCTTTACGCATTGAGGTTTTAAAGGAAAAACACATTAGATGCATTTTGGCCGACGAGGCGGGTAAGACCGTACTTGGATACCTGTTTAATGGGGTAGGGTCTGCTCTTGGCGAGGAGGTTCTGGGCCTTAATCCAGGACGTAGAGTCGATATTTTAGGGACTGTCAGATCCGATCTTTGGCAAGGTAAAAAGCAAATTAAAATCCTGATAGAGGACTTTGCAGATGCATAAATTGTTTACGGTGCGGCCGTTATGCATTTAGAGCTGTATCACTTTAAGTCAGTGACCAGTACTCAAGACGTAATTAAGCAAATCCTGGCCAACAAAGTGATTAAGCCGGCTTGTTCTGATAAACCTCAAGTGCTGGCTGTACTGGCCGATCATCAAACCGCTGGTCGGGGACGGCTGCCGGGAAGAATTTGGCAATCGCCATCTGGTGGAAATTTTTACGGTACATTGGCGCTGAAGTGTATTTGGAGTGCAGAGCAAATAAAACACCTTCCGTTTTTGGTACTGTGTGTGTTGATAGAAGCGCTAAAAGAACGCTTGTCAAGCCAAGCGGCTAAGCTACTGTCGACAAAATGGCCAAATGATTTACTGTTAGAAGGCAAAAAATTTGGTGGAATATTAACAGAATTGTGGGATGATAAGAAAAGTGGTAATTGGCTTTTAGTTGGCATTGGTCTGAGCATCGTCTCATCGCCACAAGAGGCAGCCAAATTAAACGACTATACTGCGGGGGCGACAGACGCAAGGGCATTGCTGCGCTTGATAGTATCTGAGCTTCTTGCTGAGCTTGACAGATACGGTCGCGATGGATTTAATCCAATAAAAAGGAAATGGCTGGATTTTGGGTGGAAATTGGGCGATACAATAAGCGTGAATGATGGAGAATACACAGGAAGGTTCATAGATATAGGCGACGACGGTTCTATGGTATTGTGCGATTGTGATGGGCGTAAAACCCAAATTTCTTATGGAAGTATAGATTAAAGGCAAAGTTTGCAAAGTATAGATTTATTTGGCGAGGGGCTTTATTTCCTTCCGCTGGGAGGGTGCGGTAAGTTTGGCATGAACCTGTCTGTTTATGCCCTTAATGGAAAGCTGTTGGTTGTGGACATGGGGCTGAGCTTTGGGTCGTTCCCAGGGCAAGAGCTGTTGCTCGCAGACCCAAGATTCCTGGTTGAAAACAAGAAGAAAATAGCCGGCGTCGTGATAACCCACATGCACGAGGATCACATTGGGGCGGTGCCTTATATAATGCCACTTATTGGTGATGTGCCGATATATGCGGCCCCTATGTGCATGTCATTTTTAAGGGAAAAGCTGACCGAATTCGACCTTCAGGACAGCGTCCGGCTGGTCACCATAAGTCGAGACAAGCCCTTCGAAATAGCTGATTTCAAAATCAAGTTCTTGGGCGTCCCACACTCTGTGCCTGAGGCTAAGGCATTAATTATATCAACCTCGTTCGGCAAAGTCGTACATACTGGGGATTGGAACCTTGATCCAACGCCGCTTGTCGGCAGTCCGCTTAATCAAGCTGACGTTAGTGCGGCATTAGAGGGGGTCGAGTCCGTTCTTGCCATAGTTTGCGACTCTACCAATGTGCACCAACCGTCGCCTGGCGTGCGTGAGCTTCAGGTCAGGGAAGAGCTTACTAAACTGATCAAATCCCTTAAGGGTCACAGGGTTATTTTTTCTTGCTTCTCATCAAATGTCGCCAGGCTTGAGTCATGTGCCATTGCGGCGCGCGAGGCCGGACGCCAGGCTTGCCTGGTTGGTCGCTCAATCAAAAGGATGGAACGTATAGCCCGCGATCACGGGTACTTTACCGAAATTAACGACTTTGCTGACGAGCGCAAAATTAAATCAGAGCCACCCGAAAGGACTGTGCTGATTTGTACTGGTTCTCAGGGTGAGAAGAATTCAGCTTTGTATAAGCTGGCCGACGATGCGCATAACTTCCTGAAGCTTGAGGCCGGCGACGCTGTAGTATTCTCGGCCAGAGTTATTCCTGGCAATGAAAAGGCCATTATCGAGCTGCAAAACAAACTGCTAGATAAGGGTGTAAGGCTGATAACTTCGGACCTGCTGCCAATTCATGCATCCGGCCACCCGTCAAGGGAGGAAATTAAACAACTATACGATTGGACCAACCCCAATACAGTTATTCCAGTGCATGGAGATTTGGTGAATCTGTTTGAACACGCAACTTTTGCAGAAGAATGTGGCATTAAGCATGTCGTTGTGCCGCGCAATTGCTATGCAATTAAGCTGGCACCTGGTAAGCCAGAGCTGGATAAGTCAACCCAGTTCCATAACGGAGCTTTAACTGTCGATGGTAACAAGCTTATACCGCTGGACGGTGCGATTCAAAGAGACAAAGTCAAGGCTGTATACGATGGAATTGTATTTGTCACTATGTCGGAAACCGATATCAAAGATCGCCCTTACGAGATATGCGAAATGACCTTTTGGGGGCTTTTTGAACCTTCTCAAGCGTCTGAGCAAGAAGAGGTTCGTCGCGATATTGTTACTTTATTCAATGATATGCTGGTCCAAAGGGACAGATCGAGGGATATTGCATCTTCTGTAGAAGAAATTGCCAAAGTTGCCATAAAAAAGGTCTTTAGTAATCGTAGAGATAAAAAACCTGTTGTGGTATCTCACGTCCTAGATTTGTTTTAGCGTTCGTGTGAATGTCTATGGAAGTTCCTGTAAAAGTATTTGATCACGCCAAGGATCTGCCGTTGCCGAAATACATGACTGACGGCAGCGCTGGCATGGATCTTTACGCAGCATGTTTGCAAAGCGTTACCTTAAATTTTGGGGAAAGGGCAATTATTCCAAGTGGGATTGCTATTGCTTTACCGAAAGGATATCAGGCTCAGATTCGCTCTCGGTCTGGCTTAGCATTAAAAAA
This sequence comes from Holosporales bacterium, assembly GCA_031263535.1. NCBI lineage: Bacteria > Pseudomonadati > Pseudomonadota > Alphaproteobacteria > Holosporales > Holosporales bacterium. The sequence goes on along the minus strand of JAISFO010000040.1, from coordinate 4,448 downwards.
TGGGGTTATTGTAATGAATGCCCCGGGAACGATTGATTCAGACTATCGTGGGGAGATTGGTATAATCCTGTGCTCTTTTGGAAAAGAGCCATTTATTGTTGAGCGAGGCGCGCGCATTGCTCAGATCGTGATATCTCAATACACAACAATTAAGTGGAAACCTGTGCTCAACCTTGACGACACATCAAGACGTGATCAGGGTTTTGGATCTACTGGGGTGTGAAGTATAAGTAGCAAGCCCCCCCTACTACTAACTACGTAGTGGATAGAGAGGGGCGCAGTTCATATTATATATTAGGCTCCTCAACCATTGCTCCACGTGGATAAAATCTGTCTCGCAGTATTTCTAGCTTATCAGACACGGATTGTCTTAATTCTCGTACTTCCATCTCATATTCAGCCAAAGCGTCCGGTTGCTGAGACTTTTCTATCAAAGTGGGCCGCCTATTTATTATCCTATCCTCGAGTCCTGCAAACTTTGCGAAGGTAATGTGAAACTCTGTAACTGCTATGATGCATGTTCTATATAACCTTCGGGCTCGATCGTCTCCAGGATTTCTCTCCATGATCAAATCTATTATGCGCAAGGTGTTTTGTATTGCGTAGATAAGTCTACGCGAACCATCTCTTGCTGCGCCTCGACTCAACAGAATGTCAGCAAGCATCAACTCATTAATATAAGAATCTTGCTCCCGATCTCTTAACATAAAGAAACGGCGCATCAAACAAGCAAAACAGTGGTCACTAGCGATACCAGCAACTTGGTCTTCAGGTATACCGTCAGAGTCTGGACATCTCAATCCGCCTAAATCAGCCCTTCGAAATATTGGTTGCATGACAAAATTCAAGAATGGATTAACGGCGCGCATGGCGCTAACAAATACTTCATCATCATGTGGAAGCAGAACTCGTATTCGTGATACCACTCCAGTAACATCAACATGCTCGTCAGGAATTATAGGGTCATCATTTGCTGCCAAAAACAGACATTGATCAGCTTTTCTTAACAGACCCGTGGATATAGCGGCTCGCAAAGCCTCACTGTTATGCTTTGTCACTTGCAGCGCAATATGCACAGCAGAAACCTCTTCAAAGTATCTTGCCCAAGTAGAGAAGTCTTCCGGCTCTTCTAAATCTTCTCCGAAAGCAAAAGTTACTACTGGCCTTCTACCTCTATCTTGCTGCGACTGCTTAACAACTAGAGGAGACAACCAACTTTGGTCAGGTTTACGAGCTTGCCTTAATAACTCATTATCAACATCCCCAGGAGACTGCCAATCAATATCGCGCGGATTCTGTCCTGGGCCAATGTAAGCCGTTGCCGCTAGTGAAGTTTTCATTTGAATAATAACATCCCAGCAACTTTCTCTTGTATTAAATGCTTCCGGAAGCCTTGAATGTATTTGAGTGTTGCCGCTATATAGCAGTTCACAAAATGTTTCATAAACGGCAGGTTGACCAAAATTGTTAAACATCTTATCTGTTATTTCATATACTGAAAGCCTTATATCGGACCTTGTCCCAGAAGCAATGCTTATTGTTGTAAGACCGACTAATAAACAGCCAAACTTTTTAAAACTAAACATATTTTTCCTCCTAAAATATAATTCAAAAATACAATCGAGTGGGGCAAAACCCGTTCGCCCCTCCCTAAAAAACGACTAGCAATCAACTAATCTTATAAGAAGCATAAGTTGCAGCTCTGGCACCAAGCTCACCTACAATTTCAACGATACGGTCCCATAAATTCCCTCGTCCTTGAGAAGCTCCCTCTAACGTTGACTTTCCTTGATTCTCCGAAATCAAAATTCTGAAACTTTCTGACGTCAATCCACAGTTGCCTATAAATGCATTTATACTATTAACTACTGGATGATCAGCAGGTATACCAAGCGATAATATCCTATTTAAATACAAACCCGGCGAATATTCAGCTCCACCAAGATCTAACAAGTCCGGCCCTGGTACACGCTTTACTACAGGAAAAGTAAACAAAAAATCAGTCGCTTTTATATCACCACGTGCCCCTGTCCTTAAAGCAAAAAGCCGACACTGAACACATGTTCCATTACACCAGTGGCCACAACCTTGAGCAGGTAGTTGAGAAGTTTCAAGCCTCCTATACGCTCTTCTAAATAAATCTGCGGTACGTATAATATCATCTTCAGACATGTCTTCAGCTAGCTCAAATGCATGCCCCCTTTTCATATGATCAGGAACAAAAACAGCCCCTTCACTATAACCATCTGACAACACCATTGCCCCTGTCACCAAACAAAGAGCAGTTTTAGTTAATTTATTCATAATTATTCTCCTTAACGATTGATTAACTAACCATACATATAATGCAAAATTATGCTTTTGTCAAATTATTTTTTTTGTTTATTTTAAGATTGTTGTTGAAATCTGCATGAAATTTGGCTTGGCAATGGGGCTTGGCAAGGTTTGATACAGAAGCTCGATCTGCACTTGATAATAGTATTTGAGGATATTTGATGTAGCAAATCTCACAATCTGCATCGGCTTGGCCTAAATACCCCCTCTGCAGAACGGCGAAGGGATCTTGTATGATTACGCGCGGTGGGTTAAGTATCAATCCCTTTTCATAGGCTAAAGAGTTTTTAGTTAATACTTTTTTTCAATACTATCTTTTAAAGATGTTTGATATTTTTTTCCCCCAATCAGCTAATTTGCAAGCAATCATAACGTTTTTGAATTTTATAGGACAGCCCGCAACTTCAATCCCTTCAGGAAAAGCATTACGTCCTACCTCTTTCAGGTGTGGATCATATTCAAACTCTACGATGCTTAGCCTAATGCACCCATCAAAACATCTGTCATCGATCCTTTCTAAACTGGCCGGAAGGCATATAGGTGTCAGGGAAGAGCAGCCAGCAAAGGCAAAGCTGCCGATCGTTTTCAGTCGAGAGTTTGGCTCAAATGTTATGCCACTTAGATTGCGGCATCCTTCAAAACACCTGCTGCTGATCCTTCCTACACTGGACGGAATACATATAGATTCTAGGGAAGAGCAGTCAGTAAAGGCAGAGCCTCCCATAATTGCCAATTGTGAGCCGGACTCAAACGTTACACTGCTTAGGTTGGCGCATTTTTCAAAACACTTGCTGCCGATCCTTTCTAAACTGAAGGGAATACATATAGATGCTAGGGAGGAGCAGCCAGCAAAGGCAGAGTCGCTCATAATTGCCAATTGTGAGCCGGACTCAAACGTTACACTGCTTAGGCTGGTACATTTTTCAAAACACTTGCTGCCGATCCTTTCTAAACTGAAGGGAATACATATAGATTCCAGGAAAGAACACTCCTTAAAAGCTTCCTCTGCGATCGTTTCCAGTCGAAAGCCTGACTCAAACGTTACGCTACCTAGACTGCGGCATATACAAAAACACCCATTGCCAATTGTCTCTACACTGGGCGAAATATACATATGTGCCAGGGAAGAGCATCCAAAAAAGGCATAGTCTCCGATACCTCCTAATTGAGAGTCGGATTCAAATGTTACACTGCTTAGATTGGCGCACTTATTAAAACACCAGCGGCCGATCATCATTACGTTAGACGGAATATATATAGATTTTATGGAAGAACATTCAGAAAAGGCAGAGCATTCCATAATTGCCAATTGTAAACCGGGCTCAAACGTTACGCTGCTTAGACTGGTGCATTTTTCAAAACACTTGCTGCCGATCCTTTCTATACTAAAGGGAATACATATAGATGCTAGAGAAGAACAGCACCTAAAGGCAAAGTTTTTCATTACTGTCAATCGAGAGCCGAGCTCAAATGTTATGCTGCTTAGATTGCGGCAGTGCCAAAAACAATCGTCGCCGAGCGTCTCTACGCTGGAAGGAATGCATAAGTATCGCAGGCGCTCATTAGTAACATTGTAATTTCTTGCTGATACTCTTAAGCCTAGTATAGTTAAAAACGGAAAGGCTTTTCCATCCACATAAAATTTATTTCTAAGGAAAGGTGCATAAGAAGTACTTCTACTAAATCTAGCACTAGCAGCTCCGTTTCCGTCCGCTTGATAGTTAACTCCATCTAAGGATATACTTAATGTACAATTTGCGATTTCAGGGGTAATCAGCATAATTGCCGATGCTATCATGATAACGCTTCTCATAATTTCTCCTTATTAATAATGGGCAATATAAATAACGAAGCGATTTTATATAAACGTCAATTTAACAATATTTTTTTCATAAGCTAGTTAGCCAACGAATAAGTATAGTATTTTAGATAAGATTTAGTAAAGTTGGTATAATAAATCTAATTGCACGGTTTGCATTAATTTAAATAAGGCTCCCGCTACAGAACGGCGAGGGATCTTGTGTAATTACGCGCGATGGATGCAGCGATCCGCTTATAAATCAGTGCCAAACCGACTGCGTTTATTGCCTTCCTGGTATAGGTAAGTTACACCC
>JAISFO010000039.1 GCA_031263535.1 Holosporales bacterium | reverse complement strand
CATACCCCGCCACGGCCCCCCCCCCGCCCGCACCCGCCAGCGCCGACGCCGGGCTGCCGGCAGATACGTCTTTTTTGACTAGTCTAATCAAACCAGTCACATCATATCCACTGCTCATCAGGTATTCAGCTACCGTACGCCCGATGAATCCGTTTGCTCCGGTGACCAAAACTTTCTTATTTATTTTTTTATTCATACACAAACCCAGTTTACTTGCTTCAAATTTGGCAAGGAGTACAGTATGCTTCGTATAGTATTTAAGTTTGGGCAGCTAAGCAATGGACTTGGGGAGTAAAGCAATTCTTGTCACCGGCGCAGACGGTTTTATCGGATCGCATTTAGTTGAGTCTTTGGTCCACAAGGGTTTGCGTGTAAAAGCGCTATCCCAGTATAACTCGTTCAACAACTGGGGGTGGCTTGAGGATATAAATTGCCTGCGCGACGTAGAGGTCCTTTGCGGAGACGTTCAGGACGCACATTACATGAGCAAAATCACTAAAGGTGTTGATGTAATCTTTCATTTGGCCGCTTTAATAGCTATTCCCTACTCATATATAGCCCCTGACAGCTACATTGACACGAATATCAAGGGGACTTTGAATGTATGTCAGGCAGCACTTGAAAATGGCGCGCAAAAGGTGCTGATTACTTCAACCAGCGAAGTTTATGGCTCGGCGCAATACGTTCCTATAGATGAAAAGCATCCTCTTCAACCTCAATCACCATACAGCGCAACCAAGATTGGGGCGGACGCAATAGCGGAAAGTTTTTACAGATCTTTCGGCCTGCCGGTATGTATTGTACGCCCGTTTAATACCTATGGCCCCAGGCAATCGGCACGGGCAATTATCTCAACCATAATTACTCAGATTGCCAGTGGAAAGAAACAGGTCGACCTCGGGGATGTAACGCCTACCAGGGATTTTAGCTATGTGAAAGATACGATTAGAGGTTTTATTGAGCTGGCTAAATGCGATCAATCAATTGGCGAGACCGTAAATATAGGCTCAAATCGTGAAATTTCAATCGCAGATGTTTTCGAGCTTATTAAGAAAACAATGAACAGCGGTGCAGAATGTGTGATGGATGATCAAAGAATTCGCCCGGAAAAATCCGAAGTCAGACGGCTGTGCTGCGACAACAGCAAAATCAAGGAAATGATCGGGTTTGAGCCTGAGTACACCTTAGAGCAAGGGCTACGCGAGACCATAGATTGGTTTACTGCTTCTGAAAATCTTAAAAAATATAAAACTCACATTTATAATGTCTGATTTTATTCCTTTATCCGTCCCTAATTTATCCGGGAATGAGCTTGATTACCTGATTGATGCTGTAAAGTCTGGATGGATATCGACAAGCGGCGGAAGAATATCCGAATTTGAAGAAAAACTTGCACGGTACCTTAAGATCGAGAAAGTGGCCGCAATCCAAAGTGGTACCGCCGGCCTTCATCTGGCGATGATTCTGTCGGGTGTAGGATATGGTGACGAAGTGATTGTACCAACACTTACGTTTATCGCGACGGTAAATCCGGTCAGATACGTCGGGGCCGAGCCAATATTTATGGACTGCGATGATTATCTCTGTCTGGATGTTGAAAAAGTAGCAAAATTCATAAAAACAGAATGTGGTTTTGTCGACAGCAAGCTAATCAATCGTACGACTAAAAGAACCATTAAGGCAGTAGTTGCCGTTCACATTTTCGGAAATATGGTTGATATGTATGCTTTGATGGAATTGGCGCAGAAGTATAACCTTAAAGTGATTGAAGATGCGACTGAAGCCTTGGGTTCTTATTACAAAGCAACCGGTGATTTTGCCGGAACTATCGGTGATTTTGGCGTGTACTCTTTTAACGGCAATAAAATAATTACCACAGGAGGAGGTGGGGCGATTACTGCCCGCAATTCTGATTTAGTCGACCGCGCAAGGTATTTAGCTAATCAAGCGAAAGATTATGAGGAAAAGTTTGTTCATAATGAAATTGGTTATAATTATCGTATGACCAATTTGCAAGCAGTTATTGGCATCGCGCAGCTGGAGCAATTAGAGCAATTTATTGCGATAAAGGAAAAGAATTATAATTTATATAAAGCGGCTGGCTTGAACTTGCTCAGCTTTCAGGACAATACGCGCTCTAATAAATGGTTTTATTCTTTTGTAACGGATAAGCGCGATGAATTGCTGAGCAGACTAAAGGCAAGCGGTATACAAAGCAGGCCTATATGGAGCTTGATTCATGCTTTAAGGCCATATAAACGCTGCCAATCTTATATGATCAGTAAGGCCACTGAATATTGGCAAAAAGTAGTGAACATTCCCTGTAGTACTAATCTAACGCCAGAGGAGATAAACTATATCGTGAGCAAGGTGCTATGAAAGATTTAATACTCATAGGTGGAGGTGGTCATTGCCGAAGTTGTATTGATGTCATTGAGTGCGAGGGAAAATTCAGGATACTTGGGATTTTGGATAAAAATTTAAAGATCGGAACGTCTGTTCTGAGATATAGCGTTATCGGAGATGATTCTCGTATACAAGAACTAGCTGGGGGGGGGGGGGGGGTAATGTACTTCATTTTCACCTTAGGAAAATTAGAGTTAGCCAATTTGAGGAAAAGATTGTTTGATTATTTAAAAAAATGTAATGCGAATATCTCGACAATTGTATCGCCTTTAGCTCATGTTTCGAAATACGTCAGCCTTGGCCAAGGTACTATAGTAATGCATCATGCGCTGGTAAATTCTGGTGCAAAAATTGGGGAAAATTGTATAATTAACTCAAAATCGCTTGTAGAACACGATGCTGCTGTTGGTGATAATTGCCATGTTTCAACAGCTGCAGTAATAAATGGCGGAGTAGTGGTCGGTGCAGGTAGTTTTATTGGCAGTAATTCGGTAATCGTACAAGGAGCACAGATTCCAGATGCGTCATTTATACGATGCGGGTGTGTTGTAGGTTAAAATATATTTAAAATTTTTAGGAGTACTCATGTGCATCATTCCATATCCATCTTCCGTTGATTACGACCAGTTTAGTCCTTCGAATCCAAATCCTTCTGCGAAATATGGCCTGCCTAAGGATGTCAAGTTTTGTAAAAAGTGCGTCATGTCGAATCAACTTCCAAGCTCAGCCGTAGAATTCCAGCATACGATTGAATCCAAGAAGGAAACAATGCCGCTTAATGAGGAACAGGTTTGCGATGCGTGCAGGTTCAATGAATCAAAAGCCAAATCTATAAATTGGTCAGAGCGTGAACGCGAGCTGAAAGAGCTTTGCGATCGTTTTCGAAGCAAAGATGGATCGCATGACTGCATAGTCTCTGGATCTGGCGGGAAGGACAGCTTTTATGCAGCGCATATGCTTAAATACAAATACGGTATGCATCCGTTAACCATAACGTGGGCGCCGCATATCTACACCGAGTGGGGTTGGCATAATTTTCAGGCGTAGATGAACGCCGGGTTTGACAATATTCTGCATACACCAAACCCGCGCATACACCGCCTGATTGCATCCATTTCAACCTTTCATACTTGGGCAAAAGCATTTAGCATATAAACTTAGTATCAGATACAATATCCCTTTGGTTTTTTATGGAGAAAACAGCGCCGAATATAACACTAAATTTTTTGAAGGAATCCAAGCCTCGTATGATACCAAATTTTGTGTCAGCGATGATCTTAGTAAACTTTATCTTGGTGGAATATCAGTTGAAGAATTGGTTAATGATTTTGGACTGTCGTACGGAGACTTTGCCTCTTATCTTCCGGCAAATACCGCGAGCGTAGGCAGCCAGAAAACTGAAGTTTACTATTTGGGATACTACTTATCCTGGCATCCTCAGGGATGTTTTTACTATGCTGTTGAACATGGCGGATTCAAACCTTCGCCAGAGCGGACTGTTGGCACATATAGCAAATACAACAGTATTGACGACAGAATTATTGATGATTTTCATTACTACACGACGTATATAAAATTCGGTCTGGGACGAGCGAGTTACGATGCATCGCAGGAAATCAGAAACAATGAAATAAATCGAGAAGAAGGCATTGCGTTAGTACAAAAGTATGACGGAGAGTGGCCCAAGCGTTTTGCTGATGAAATATTTCGCTATCTAAGTATTCCGCCAGAAGAATACCCGGTTGCGTCTAAGATGTTTGAGCAACCCATAATGGATAAAGAGTATTTCATAAAGCTTTGTGATAATTTCCGTTCTCCGCATCTGTGGAAGAGAGTTAATGGTGAATGGCGGCTGCGTCATACCGTTTTCGCTGATTGATCAAGAATGAGTGGCCTTCGTCTTATCGCCCGACTTGATGTGAAGGGTCCAAATGTCGTTAAAGGGGTCCAGCTTGAAGGCTTAAGGAAACTAGGCGAGCCAAACTCATTAGCCAAGCGCTATTATGCCGATGGAATTGACGAGATCCTTTACATGGATATCGTTGCCAGCCTTTATGAGCGCAGCAATTTGCTAAGCATACTTAAAGAAGCGACTAAGGATGTTTTCGTTCCTATTACCGCAGGTGGAGGTATCAGAACTACCGATGATGCGGCGGCAATTCTAAGAGCTGGGGCCGATAAAGTAGCCATAAACACAGCCGCCATAAAGCGACCTGAGATTTTAAGTGAGGTCAGCAATGCTTTCGGCTCTCAATGCGTAGTCTTATCAGTAGAAGCAAAACGAAGTCCAAGTGGTGGGTGGACCGCATATTATGATAATGGACGAGAAAAAAGCGGCATAGATTTTTGGATTGGGTTAAGAAGGGATGTATGCTTGGGATCGGCGAAATACTGTTGACGTCTGTGGATCAGGAAGGTACCGCTAAAGGCTTTGATCTGGAGCTTGTACAAGCGGTCACCGCGATTGCGTCCGTTCCTGTAATAGTAAGCGGCGGAATGGGTACTATGGCTCAATTGGTTGATCTTGTCGAAAAATGTTGCCCAAGCGCTATAGCAATGGCGCACGTACTTAATTACGGCAAGCTGACAATTCCTGATATTCGCAAGCACCTCATAAGCCAAAATATACCTGTAAGAAACGTCCCAGCATGTCATTAAAGGTAGCCGTTGTTGATTATGGATTGGGAAATATGCTCAGCGTCTGTCGTGCGCTGGAGTATTGCGGCGCTGAAACGAGTTTAGCAACGACGCCCAAGGACGTTGCTTCGGCTGATCGGCTAGTGCTGCCTGGGGTTGGCGCTTTCGCAGCCGGTATGGAAAAGCTTGCAAATCAAGGCCTGATTGACGCGCTGCGAGAATTTGCTAGAACCGGACGACCTCTTTTGGGGATTTGTCTTGGCATGCAATTGTTCATGAGTATTGGTGAAGAGTTTGGTAAACATGACGGGCTTGATATTATATCTGGTAAAGTTAAAAGTCTTCCATCTGTGAATTCTGCAGGAGACGCCGTAAAAATTCCGCATATTGGCTGGGGCGCCATTATTACTGCTCAAGATATTTGGGAAGACAGCGTGTTAAAAGGCGTAAAACCGGGAGAGTTTGTATATTTTGTTCACTCTTTTGTAGTAGACGCCAACGATAAGCATCTTTGTATTGCACAATGCATTCATGATGGTATTCACATTCCTGCTGTTATAGAATCAAATAACGTGCACGGCTGCCAATTTCATCCAGAAAAAAGCGGCCCCGTTGGGATAAGAATTATAAAAAACTTTCTGGCGCTTTGATGTCATTTAAATGTCTGAAACTTTGAAACCTGTTAAAATTGGATACTTTGCTGATGGTGTTTGGGGGCAAAACGCCTTTAACCTTATCCATCAAGACGGAAGTTTTAGTATCAAATTCCTGTGCCTCAGGTTTAAAACGCCAGATCTAGCTTTAAAGCAATTAGCTGAATCCAATGGCATAGATATTATTATAGAAAACAACATAAATTCCCCGTGCTTTATGGAGAAGGTCAGGCAATACGAATGTGATGTTTTTGTTTCTATGTCTTTTGATCAAATCTTTAAGAAAGACATAATCAACTTACCACGAATGGGAATTATAAACTGCCATGCTGGTAAATTGCCATTTTACCGCGGCAAGACTGTACTGAGTTGGGTGTTGATTAACGATGAAAAAGAATTCGGGATTACCGTCCACTATGTGGACGAAGGAATAGATACTGGCGACATTATTTTACAAAAAACATATCCTATAAGCGATGCGGATGATTATGGGACGTTACTAAAGCTAGCACAAACTGAATGTGCCAACGTTTTACACGAAACTCTTTCTTCTATTTGCCAGATGGGGGGGGGGGGGAATGGCATCGCCATACAGACAAAATCAGAAATCTATACATCCGGTCGGTATGTATTGCGGCAGCAGACAGGAGGGTGATGAAATTATCAATTGGAATACCGCTTCTAGAGAGGTGTTTTGTTTTGTTCGTGCCTTGGCCAAACCAGCGTGTATAGCCAAAAGTTTTTTAAATGGCAAAGAATTTCTTATAAATAAAGTCTCTATGATTACTGATGCTCCAATATATAAAGGGATTCCTGGTCAAATTTTATATAAAGACGACGGTAAGTTTATTGTTAAAACAAAAGATTCCATTTTGAGATTAGAAGAGTATTTTTACAATGGCGTTGTAAAAATAGGCGATCGCTTAAATTGACAAAAACCTTCATAATTGCCGAAGCTGGTGTGAATCATAACGGCTCCGTCGAGCTGGCTAAAAAGTTGATTGACGGGGCGAAAGCGGCCGGATGTGATGCGGTCAAATTTCAGACCTTTATCGCTGAAAAGGCCGTTAGTAAAAACGCAGAAAAGGCCGAATATCAAAAGAAACTCACAGGGGCTGAAGAAGGCCAGCTGGAGATGATAAAAAAGCTGGAGCTTTCGTTTGAAGCTTTTCGCGAGCTGAAAAAATATTGCGATTTGCGCGAAATCAAGTTTATGTCTACTCCATTTGACCTTGAAAGCGTGGATTTATTGGCTTCCTTGGGCGTTGAATGTTTTAAAGTTCCGTCAGGAGAGATTGTTAATCTTCCGCTTTTAAGAAGGGTTGCATCCTGCCAGAAGAAAGTGATTTTATCGACTGGCATGGCGATTTTGGAGGAGGTGAGAGCAGCAATAAACGTCTTGAGTCCATGCGAGGTTGCCCTTCTGCACTGCACGACCGAGTATCCGTGCCCATATAATGAAGTGAATTTGCGCGCTATGCAGACGCTAAAGCAAGAATTCAATCTTGAGATTGGTTATTCTGACCACACCGAAGGGATTGAGGTTTCAATAGCGGCTGTAGCCATAGGCGCCGTAATTATCGAAAAGCATTTTACCCTAGATAAGAATATGGACGGGCCAGATCATAAAGCAAGCGCCGATCCGCAGGAACTTAAGCAAATGGTTTTGGCAATCAGACATATCGGGCAAGCCTTAGGCAATGGTGAAAAAAAACCATCGCCAAGCGAGCTGCGCAATATGCCTATTGTAAGAAAGTCTATTTTTGCTAAACGTAGCATTAAAAAGGGAGAAATTTTTTCAGAAGATAATTTGACTACTAAACGTCCTGGAACCGGCATATCCCCTATGCGTTGGGACGAAGTCATCGGCTCCATCGCGCAAAAAGATTATCTAGAAGATGATATGATATAATCCAGAATTCGCTTTCATATCACCTCCCCATACATCATGTAACATCAAAATTTCCGCTCAACCCGTACGCATCGCATGCAGCTGTTTTATGTATGGTTGTATTTTTTCGTAAATACAACCAAAAGACGAGTTAAGCTTTCAGCTTTTTTGCAATCAACACAAATACCAATTGGCCGGTGATTTTGCTGTTCAAAATTTAGTGCTCTGGTGTTACCATCTTGCCCTAGGGGCGCTTAGCTCAGTTGGTAGAGCAGCTGACTCTTAATCAGCGGGTCGTAGGTTCGAACCCTACTGCGCCCACCAGTAGTTTTGGTGGATTTTCAGAGATTTATGTTTTTTATAATTGTAGGGATATTGAAGATTTATCCCACTGAGGTCCCACGTTTTATG
>JAISFO010000038.1 GCA_031263535.1 Holosporales bacterium | reverse complement strand
TAATAGCCGCTTTTCTTTCGGTTGCTCCTTGAGACTCCCACCCTATCCGCTCTTCCTTAACCCTACCATCCAGCCTATACCTTATCGTGTAATATCTGTCTTTACGTAACTGTCCATGCTTTCTTATTGGATGTTCTCTGTATCTAACTCCAACAGATTTAGTTTTTATCCACTTATATTTCATGTTTTTAAGCTCATCATAATTATTATGTCCCATTATCGTCCCACATTTTTTCATTATTTTTTAAGATATATTGGGACGCATTATTATCACTTAATACCAGCTCAACGCTGGATTTACAAGACAAAAATTATCAATCGGGATTAATAGTAATGACTGTTTTTACTACGTTGACATCGTAGAGGTCGTAGGTTCGAACCCTACTGCGCCCACCAGTGGTTTGCGTTGAAGCGGCGAGCGGATCATTGTTTATTTCGCTTTTGAAAAATAGTAGCCTACACAACAGACGTATAAGTAAAAATTGTTGCCATGTATCACGTACAATCTGTTTTTCATAAAATCGTGGATATTTCTGGCGAGTTATCCGATGCTGCGGCGATGTTAACTACAATAGATTTGGCCCCAATCGGCGGATGCAGCCAGTTCATGTGGGGGGTTACAGTCTTTGTGCTTGCGTGTTTTGTCGGATATTACGTGGTTTGGCGAGTGACACCCGCACTTCATGCGCCGCTTATGGCGGTTACCAACGCAATCTCTAGCGTGATAATCGTTGGCGCGATATTAGCCGCAGGCCAGGCAGAGTCCGCTTTTGCGAAAATTGTAGGCTTTTCGGCCACCGTTCTAGTTTCTGTAAATATTTTTGGAGGATTTTTGGTAACCAAACGAATGCTTGCCATGTTTCAGAAAAAGGATAAACAGGAAGGGAGGGGCTGAGCCGTGTCCGAAAACTTCAGCGCTTTCCTGTACTTAACAGCAGCGGTTTTCTTTATCCTGGCTTTAAGGGGTCTGTCATCGGCCAAAACCTCAACCAAGGGTAACGTCTTCGGCATGATTGGCATGGGTATTGCAATCATCGCGGCCTTTGCTATGCCTAAAGTCTCAAGCTATGCCCTTACAATAACCGGCATAATCGTAGGTGGAGTAATCGGGGCGTTTGTCGCCAAGAAAATAGAAATGACCGCTTTACCTCAATTGGTTGCGGCATTTCACAGCTTGGTTGGTCTTGCCGCTGTCCTGGTTGCGGCAGGGGCTATGAGCGCCCCTGTATCATTCAAAATTGGCACTCTTGAGCATATAATGCACGGAAGTTTGGTCGAAATTGGCCTTGGGACAGCCATCGGCGCGATCACTTTCACCGGCTCTGTTGTTGCGTTTTTGAAACTTCAGGGACTGATTGGCTCAAAACCAATGATGCTTCCAAATCGTCACCTGATCAATGTTTCGTTGGGCGCCCTGATTTTATTTGCTTTGCTTTTATTCGTCTTTACAGAAGGGCATTTTTTCTTTTGGGTATTGGCATTAGCTTCGTTTGCACTGGGACTGCTTATGATACTTCCGGTTGGCGGAGCAGATATGCCTGTGATTGTATCGATGCTTAACTCATATTCGGGCTGGGCAGCGTCAGGCATAGGTTTCACGCTTAACAATACGCTGCTTATCGTTACAGGCGCTTTGGTAGGGGCCTCTGGCGCCATCCTAAGTTACATAATGTGCAAGGCCATGAACCGGTCGATCATTAGCGTCATCGTGGGTGGATTTGGAAGTTCTGATACGTCCGCGGATCAATCAAGCGCCGCCAACGAACAACGCCCTGTAAAGCAGGGAAGCCCGGAAGATGCGGCTTTTGTAATGAAAAACTGCTCTTCGCTGGTGATTGTACCAGGGTATGGCATGGCCGTAGCACAGGCTCAGCACGCTTTGCGCGAGATGTGCAATATACTTCAAAATAATGGAGTCAAAGTTCGCTATGCTATTCATCCGGTCGCTGGACGTATGCCGGGGCATATGAATGTTTTGCTTGCCGAAGCGAACGTTCCTTATGACGATGTGCTGGAGCTTGAAGATATTAACCGAGATTTCCCCTCAACCGACGTAGCGTTTGTGATTGGCGCCAATGACGTTACAAACCCAGCCGCCAAGAACAACCCGCAAAGCCCCATATACGGCATGCCCATTCTGGAGGTTGAGCAAGCCAAGACAGTGTTCTTTGTAAAGCGCTCTATGGCCGCAGGTTATGCAGGTATTGAGAACGAGCTGTTTTTCCGCGACAATACAATGATGCTGTTCGGGGACGCCAAAAAAGTAACGGAGGAAATAGTAAAAGCCTTAGAGAGTTAGAGGTTTAGAAGACGTTTTAATGAAGAACATTACAGATATTTACGACCTTATTATAATTGGCGGCGGCCCAGGCGGATATGTTGCCGCCATCAGGGCGGCGCAGCTGGGGAAAAAAGTTGCTTTGGTCGAAGAAAAACATTTAGGCGGCGTTTGTTTGAACTGGGGATGCGTTCCAACCAAGGCCTTACTTAGGTCGGCTGAGCTGAAACACATGGTGGATCATGCGGAAAGTTTTGGCTTTAACCGGATGCAGGCTACGTTTGATATAAAAAAAATCGTGGCAAGATCACGGGCAGTAGCGGATAAGCTCGCGCATGGGGTCAAAAACTTACTCAAGAAAAATAAAGTTGTCGTGCTTGACGGGCACGGAGTTCTGAAGTCCCCAACAAGCATTGAAGTAATAGACAAAAGCAGCAATAAAAGCTTATACGAAGCTCAAAGGTTGATTCTGGCAACTGGGGCCAGGCCCAGAATCATCCCAGGATTGGAACCTGACGGCAAATTTGTGTGGACCTCGCGTGAGGCAATGATACCGGAAGAGTTTCCTCAGAAGATTCTGGTAATAGGGTCTGGCGCCATAGGCGTTGAGTTTGCCAGCTTTTACCACCTTATGGGCAGCCAAGTTACCATTGTAGAAATGCAAGATCGCATTCTTTTAACCGAAGACGATGAAATCGCAAAAATGGCCCATAAATCCTTGGAAAAGCAAGGAATTAAGATATTTGTCAAGGCAACAGCGAGCATAACAAGCAAAACCGCCAAGAACGTTAAGGTTCTGATCAAATGCGCAGATATGTCACATGAGGATGTTTTCGACCGGATAATAGTCGCCGCCGGGGTTATGGCCAATTTGGATGGAATCGGCATTGAAAATACAAAAATTAAAGTTGAAAACGGGCGAGTCTTGGTTAACGAGTTCAACCTGACTGACGAGCCAGGTATCTATGCTATCGGAGACATAGTAAGCGCACCTTGGCTAGCCCATAAAGCCAGCCGAGAAGGTATTATCGCAGTAGAGCATGCATTTGACGACCCGCATGTGCGTCCGCTTAACCGCAGTGCTGTTCCGGGTTGCATATACAGTATTCCTCAGATAGCTAGCGTTGGGTTGACCGAAAAAGCAGCTAAGGAGCAATACGGTGAGGTTAATGTAGGTAGATTCCCGTATGTAGGTAATGGTAAAGCCATTGCTATGGGTGAGGAAGAAGGGCTTATTAAGACAGTTTTTGACAAAAAAACCGGCGAGTTGCTTGGGGCGCATTTAATTGGCTCAGAGGTAACTGAGCTGATACAAGGCTTTGTAATGGCCAAAGCGTCTGAGGCCACAGATGCTGAGTTTATTGAGGCGATTTTTCCTCACCCCACTCTTTCAGAGATGATGCATGAGTCAGTACTGGATTCATACGGCCAGGCGATACATATTTGAAGCTTGATTACCGTTCGTTTTGCTCACCTTCTCGCCTCAGAAAGGCCCGAGCTTAAGCTCCATATGCATTTCGGATAGTCACAAAAGTCATCGGCTAAATATTCTAATTGATTTTGTCGTGAATCTAACCGGACCGGTTTTGCAATAATTTTAAAATAAGCAAAAAATATATTGACAAAAGTATAATATTGTGTCCTATGTGCGTTCGTTAAATTCTTAATCAGGAAAAATTATGAAAAAGATTGCAATGATAGCGTCAGTGATTACGCTGCTTGCCCCAGAAATTGCAAGTTGTGCACAAATTATCTTAGACGGAGATTGCTACGAAAATGACGGAGGCGGAAATGTTAGTGTCGCGCCAGGAGCAAAAGCACATTCCTGCCCTAGAAGTATCGTTTTTATGGATGGAGAGGTTTATGAGGTAAGGATACTAATTCGCGCTAATATGCCAAATGGTGTTGAAAGTAGCTTGCAATCCATATGCATTCCTTGCAGCATAGAGACGATCGACAGATGTTGTCTTGAAGGATATGAAAATCTTAGTATTGTAGCTTTTGAATCTGATTCACAACTAAGAACGATTAAAAAATTTGCCTTTTGGGATCGCCATTCTTTGGCATCTATATGCATCCCAGCCAGTGTAGATAGACTCGGCCTCAAATGCTTTGAGTGCTGCTCCAAGCTAGGCAGCGTAACGTTTGAGCTCGGCTCACAATTGACGATAATGAAACAGTTTGCCCTTTCTGGCTGTAGGTTTCTGCCATCTATATGCGTTCCGGCTAGTGTAGAGAGAGTCGGCAAAGAGTGCTTTTTTGATTGCCGCAGTCTAAGCAACTTAACGTTTGAGCCCGATTCGCAATTAGGAACGATTGAAGATTATGCCTTTGATCGCTGTGAGCTCCTGGAATCTATATGCGTTCCGGCCAGTGTAGAGACGATCAGCGAAGGGTGTTTTCGTGGCTGCTACAGTCTAAGCAGCTTAATGTTTGAACCCGGCTCTCAAGTGAGGTTGATCGGAGATTATGCCTTTAATTGCTGTTCTTCTTTAACATCTATATGTATTCCGTCCAGTGTAGAGGTGATTGGCA
>JAISFO010000037.1 GCA_031263535.1 Holosporales bacterium | reverse complement strand
GTTGGCATACATCCCAGCGAAATCCAGGATTATGCCGATTCTTTGGACGGGCAAGCCGTATCGGCTTGGATAGAATCTTGTGCCCAAGACCCCAAAACTGTGGCGGTAGGCGAAATTGGCTTGGATTATTCTTACGATGGCATCGATCACATGCTGCAGCAAAAGCTATTCACTCTTCAAGCCAAAGCCGGCATAGATGCAGGATTGCCACTGGTTATTCATACTAGAGACGCCGAGGAAGATACGATAAAGATACTGAAATCCATCGGTGCGGCAAGCGGGGTCATTCACTGTTTTGCAGGAAGCGAATGGCTTATGCAGCAGGCGCTTGATTTGGGTTTTTACATCTCGTTTTCTGGAATAATAACCTTTAAGAAATCTGATGCTCTGCGTGAGCTAGTCAAAAAAACGCCTATAAATCGCATTTTGGCTGAGACAGACGCGCCCTATCTTGCGCCAGAACCTATGCGCGGCAAGCGAAACGAACCTTCTTATGTGAAGTATACTGCCGAAAAAATTGCCGAGCTTAAGTGCATGAGTCTTCAGGATTTAACTGCACAAATACACAAAAATTTCTTCACTCTGTTTACAAAAGCGCAATGTCTAAGCGATTAACTGTCAGGATTTTAGGGTGCGGATCATCAGGCGGCGTTCCTGACGTTGGATTTGGCTGGGGGGCTTGCAATCCTCAAAATCCCAAAAATCGTCGGACAAGGGCTTCTATCCTAATACAAAGCGCGGATACCAATCTTTTGGTCGATACGTCTCCTGATTTACGGTATCAGCTTCTAAGCGCTGGGGTAAATCGGATCGACGCGGTGTTTTACACGCACATGCACGGCGACCATACGCACGGCATAAACGAACTTAGAAGAATATCTCAGGCTCACGACAAGATAATCCCCATATATGGCGACCAGGATACCATTGACGATATCACCATGCGGTTCAGTTATCTGTTTGACCCTGGCACATTTAACCGAACCTGGTACTCCACTTGCCTAAGCGCGCAAGTTGTTAAAGACAATCCGCTGGATATTTGTGGAATAAGCTGCATCTGGATGGTCCAAGATCACGGCCCTTGCAATACCTTAGGCCTGCGTATGGGAAACTTCGCCTACACGATTGAGATGAAGGATTTGCCGCCAGAAAATATCGAGTGCTTGCAAGGCATTGACGTTTGGATTGTTGAATGTTTAGAGGTTGGGGCAAATTCAACCCATGCCAGTCTAGAACAGGTTCTAAGATGGTCAGAAATAATAAAACCAAAAAGAGTATTCCTAACCAATATGGGGCTAAATGCCGATTATGATGATTTGCTTGGCAGGCTGCCCAGCTATATGATTCCTGCCCATGACGGCCTTACAATAGAGGTATAATAAGTTTAGTCTTCTTACAGCCGGCGTAAATTATTCGTCTGTTTGCTCAAGTGCCATAAGCGTCTTTTGAAGCTTCCTCATAGGCCGAGAAAGCTTATCGGTTGAGGTATTCAGTAAAAAAGAGTCAATACCTCCGCACTTTTCGACAAAACGTATCCCGGCAGGAGATATGCTGCTGATTCCAATTTGACGTTTTAAAAGACTGCTTGGGAAGGAAACTGACTGCAGATTAGGCAGAAACCGCCTTCTGGTTTTGTTATTGGCATGGCTGACATTATTGCCGGCCATAACTCTTTTGCCAGTGATTTTACATACTCGCGCCATACCCGCAGCCCGCTTGAATAACTGTGAGGAAGCCTAGCTGTACGCGCTTATAATGTCAAGTCAAATGATGGTTGAACAGCGTACAGCGGAGTATGGTAACTTCGTTCAACTTAACATTGAAGCTTTACAAAGGTTTTCTACAAACAAATCAGAAACATCTAATGGTATTAGCTTATTGCAAACTGCAAGCTGATTAATGGTATTTGTCGTAAGTAGTTGCGTTATCTGAGGATATTTGTCGATAATTGCTTGCACAGACGCCCAGTTAAGCAGATGCGTGCAGCATAATATCAGGCTTTCGGCCCCTGCCTTTATAGCAGCCAGACATGCGTAATCCATAGTTGCTCCGCTGTCAATTATATCGTCAACTATAATGCAGTTTTCGGTAAGCGTTGGCTGCGAAAGGCTTCCCGCAATCTGTCCATCGCTAGATCTTGTCTTTGCAATTGAAGCAAACGAAGTATTTAACAGGCCGGCCAATTGCCGTGCTCGCGCAATACTGCCATTATCAGGCGATAAAACTGTTATACGATCTGGCGTCATTTCCTTTGTATACTTACCCAGGCTTTTGGCAAATAACTCTGTCGGACAGATATTGTTAATCCCGGTTATTTTGCTGTGAGTATCGATTGAATAGACCTTATCAGCGCCAGATGCTGTAATAAGCTTATTTACCAGCTCAGCCGGAACTGCTGTACCGGGTATGATGCGATTCTGCCTTACATAGCCGAAGTATGGCACAAGAACAGTTATCTCCCCAGCGCCGGCACGCTTAACGGCATCAATGATCAGCAAAAGGTTTACCAAGTTGGTATGAAGCGGTGGAGTTAATGAATCAGCTATGACAATTGCCTCTCCATTTAGGTTTGACTCAATATTTACTTCTGCGCTTTGGTCGTCTTTATTGCGGATACAACAGGATTCAGGCTTCGCTTTCAAGCAGCTAGCTAATCCATAAGCCAACCCCGGATCGCAATTTGGGCCGCATATAAGCTTCATGACAACATCATGTTAGGAAACAGAATTCAAAAGAACCGCTGTATCTGGTTGGGGCGGAAGGATTCGAACCCACGATGGCGGGACCAAAACCCGCTGCCTTACCACTTGGCTACGCCCCAATTAAACCATTTAACTGGCTCTAATCTTTATGCATTTCTACAATACTGTGCTAGGTTTAGCAATGTTCACTAAACCCCCTATGTATGTTAGGCTAGGTCATTAGGAAATAACTATATGGACACGATCTCTAACCTCTTGAAGGGCAAGCGCGGCGTCATTATGGGGGCTGCTAATGAGAGGTCAGTTGCCTGGGGCATAGCAAAAAGCCTAAGCCAGCATGGCGCAGAGCTGGCATTCAGTTATCAATCAGAAAGGCTTCTCAGGGATGTTAAGCCGCTGGCGGACGCTGTTGGATCAAGGATTCTAATAGAATGCGACGTATTAAGCGAAACCAGCATCGATTCGTTTTTTGAACAATTAACTGCTCAGTGGACGTCTGTTGACTTTTTAGTACATGCGATTGCAAATTCTGACAAAAATCAGCTACGTGGCAATTACTATGATACGACTAGGGATAACTTCCTCAAGACGATGGATGTATCTTGTTATTCGTTCACTTCGTTATGCAGAAAGGTGCAGTCGATCATGCCAAACGGCGGCAGTATGATTGCGCTTTCATACCTGGGGGCAGAGCGAGTGGTTCCCAATTATAACGTCATGGGAATCGCGAAGGCAGCGCTGGAATCCAGCGTAAGATATATGGCAACGGATCTAGGCCCAAGAAACATAAGGGTAAACGCTATCTCAGCCGGCCCGATCAGGACGCGCGCTTCTTCGGGCATAGGGGACTTTATGTATATATTGAAATGGAATCAGTATAACTCTCCACTAAGAAGAAACACTACGCTGGAAGATATTGGCGGAACGGCGGTATTTTTGATCAGCGATCTAAGCTCCGGCGTCACGGGCGAGGTTATATACGTAGACTCTGGCTATCACTCTGTTGGCATGAAGACCCCAGACGCCCCAGATATTTCGGTAACCATGGATAATTCCGGGGGCGATAAGACGTCAACTTGATGGGTTGTTATTTTTAAGCTCTGCAGGGATCTTTACCGACCGGTTGGTAATCGCCTAATTTAAAGCAGGTTATTTTCAAAACAGCCAGTTTATGTCTGATTCAACGTCGCTAAGTGGCGGGCATATCAGGGTTTTGGTTTTACAAGTGAGCTTTAAAAAACAACCCCTCCACTAACTACTTGTGGAGGGAATTTCCGACAGCTTAGCCTTTGAAGCAAATTAAACGTGGGCCTACCGTGTTCTTAGTACTCGGTCTCTGGTCTGACCCAAGCGATTAGCTAGCTTTTGTCAAATTATTTTTTTCGCTTATTTTAAAATTATTACAAAATCGACCTGAAAACTGACTTAGTAGTAGGGCTAAGCGAGATTTGATACAGAAGCTCGATATGCGCTTGATAATAGTGTTTGAGGATATTTGATGTAGCAAACCGTATGATCTGTATCGGTTTGATTTAAATAAAAAGCCCTCCACTTCCGCTACAGAACGGCGAGGGATCTTGTGTAATTACGCGCGATGGATGCAGCGATCCGCTTATAAATCAGTGCCAAACCGACTGCGTTTATTGCCTTCCTGGTATAGGTAAGTTACACCC
>JAISFO010000036.1 GCA_031263535.1 Holosporales bacterium | reverse complement strand
GCAAGGCGTGCGGGAATTAGAGCGATGGCCCCCCCCCCCCTCTCTCTTTAGCACTAGTACAGAAGGGCGATTTTGCTCTGAGTTGGGGTTTAGATATGGTGGTGCTTCTGTCGCTAAAGAAGCTGATGATACTGTTGCATTATCTAAAGATGTAACTTCTGAAGAGTGCAGAGCATCATCATCACAGTCCTTTGGCCAATTAAGCAGATCTGTCGGCAAATCTAGTAGCACGTCGATGAAGCAACGGCTCAAAGTCCTAGAAGGCTTCTGCGGTGTATGTAATGCTAGTTTTTCTCAGTTTGACAATCATTTAAGCAAGTTTTGTAGCGAGTCTGATATGGCGCAGCAGGAGCTGCGGCTCGCAGGCGCAAATGCAAGCCTGCTCGATGGATATCTTGATAAGACAGCAGCACGATTTATTAAATGTCTAAATAAATTAAATAAGCAATTCAGTAATATGCCTTTTGTGCGATGGCTCGGAGGTCTAAACGGCTTCCTCGGTTGTGGCAATTCGGTAGATAATAACCGAACATCAAGTCCTTACTGGCATAGGGCTTATAGCTTTAAGTTAAGCAATTATTCTTATTCATATAAATCTCGATTTACAGAGCCAGCAGGCCACAATTACAAATTAAGTTTTCTTTTGGATGAAGCTTATGAATTTAACCTTAATAGTAATTTTAACTTAAAACAAGTTCAGCTTGCAGCTTTAAATTAAACAACAGCTTTTGTCTAAAAAGAATTCGATTCGCAGAATTTGTAAATCATATCTATTCTCGCCTAAATAAGATTTATAAGCCAAGCGATAGTGTTGATTTAAATGAAGTTCAGTTCGAAGAACTGTCAAACGAGCAGGCTGGGGCCTGCGAGCCTTGCGTTAGCAAGACCAAATTGGACTTATCTGGCATACAGATCGCTGATTGTTTAAGCTCTCGCGGTCAGTTCGGTAGATTTGCATCAGTGTTGTTTCTGGCCCTGCTGGTAACATTCTTATCCGGTTGTTCAAGTACGAATAAAGATTCTTTTCGTCCACATTTGTACCTAGGCGTGACCAGCAATTACTCAAGCTCGAATGCTACTCTGGAGCCAAGGTACTTCGTGCCTGGTTTGAATTCAGCGGGTGGTGTTGTGGTGACTGGTGGTTTTTTGGTAGGACGTAGTGGGGCTGTTGCTGCCCCTGATGCAGCAGGAGGTGTTCCTGCTTGGGTTTTCAATCAAAATGGTATTATGCTTGGTGATATGTATGGAAATTTAGCTACAAAAGCCTCAGGAATCGGTACTGGCGCACTAATTGGTTTAGAGATTAAAGTGTTTAAGTTGCGAATGTCCTTAGAGGCTGATTGCTCTAATATAAATCGCGGAGATAAGCATAGAGACGATCTGTTTAAGAGGTTTTCTTTCGGATTATCCTATAGGCTTGGCCTGAAACTTGGCAATTATTTTATGCCATATCTGCTTGCAGGAATAGAATTCAATACACTCAAGGGACGCGGTGAAAATCCACACTTTAAGGATAGTGGAGATTATACTCTTTACCCAAACAATCCGGCAAACAGATTAGCCTACTCTAATGCTGATAGGCTTTTCTATAGCACGGAAGATGGTAAAATGACTCAAAATCCCCGATTGGGTTGTGGATTTGAGATAAGTTTCTTTGAACGTTTTAAATTTAGATTTGACGTGTTTTGGACGTTAAAAAGGAGATTTGTCAGTAAATTCAGAACGGATACTGTAACGCCAAACGCTGTTGTGGGGCCAGCTGCCCTTGGTCCATTTTACGGTACAGAAGATAGCATGACCTGGTATCATAAAAAATTTTCCACTCGCTTTGGTCTGATTATGGATCTATAGGCTACTTATGATCCAAGTACTATTACTCAAAGTGATACAACGTGAAAACGGGCAGGCAATGGCAAGTTAAAGATATAGCTCCGGCGACTTTTATTACGGCAAAGCCCAACAGAACGTTGCAGAGGCGGCGGCTAGAAAGCCTTTTGGGGAGGGGATTTCTTGGTTGATATAGTTCTGATTCAGTGTAGTTTAAAAATTTCAAGGTCTTTCTAATTGAATATAGTAAAGCAATTTATTTATCTTTTGCGTTTGCGGATAAGGTAAGTGTTTTAATACCTTTCCCTCTAATTTGTTTAACTAAAATTTTGTGAAGTGAATCGATTATCTTCATTTAACATAATTATAATTATACAACTTTTTTATCCCAACTACAGATACTCCAGTTGCACGCCCTTAAACTAGAAGATGTCTTCACTAAACACTCTGATGTCACATGTAAAGTTTTTAGCTTTCTTATTGAGATGTTGAAACAACATTCTTTCTATATAGAAGGTGCGTACTGGGCTTATAAAAGTAAGGCCGACCTCGCCAAAGAGATTGGTATTTCTGAATCCTCTGTAAGACGAGCTCTTGGTCAACTACTTAGGCTAGAGCTGATCCAGGTCAAGCAGCTTTCCACAGATAAATATGATCACATTAACTTCATTTCCTTGAACGCAGACAAGCTTTTCACTCTTCTTGCCCTCAAACCTGAACCAATCAATTGTAGGGTTTTATTAAAACATAAATTAATATATTCACCCTCCGAGATAACTCTACCCCATGAATCTAAAAATCCGCAGGGGGCTCAAAATTACTCCCACCTCCCACTCATACACCGTACCACCCTACCCCCCTGCCCTACCCTACTGAAAAGCGTTGTCTTTTTTGTCGTGAGCCTCATCCTTTAAGTCTCACGCAAAATGCTAGTTATTTGTATAATTGCTTGGATGTTTTTTGAGTTAACTTTGTAATACTTAGACAAGATTTGCAATTTTAGACTAGGTGATGATTTTCATTCATGATAATGCATAACCTAAAATGTAACTTACAGAAATAAGACAAATTATCAAGATAGAACTATAAAGCTCAACTCATCTAAAACATGCGCGTAATTTAAGCTTGTCTTTTCGGGCCAGTTTTTGCTAGACTAAGACCTAATTTTAAGGTGAAGCAATGGCTCGTATAACTGTTGAGGACTGTGCAAAGAACATTAAAAACAGGTTTAACTTGGTTGTTATGGCGTCACAGCGAGCGCGACAGATTCTTTCTGGTGACAAAATCACTGTACGGAGCGATAACGATAAAGTATCCGTGATTGCATTGAGGGAAATTGCCGCCTCTTCCGTAAGCCTTGATGATATATACGACTATGCAGTCAAAAGATATCGCAGATATAATCCGGTTGAAGAATCGCTCGAATCACTAGGCGAAGATCCCATAGAGGAAGTCTACGCTTCCCATGCAGGACTAGATGAAGACTCTATATTAGCAGAAGGCGATTCGGGCCAGACGAATGTCCCTGACACTGCGAAAACGAACGATCAGGGCGAATAGAGGCTTGACGTTTAAACAGCTCGCTTAAAATTATTTTGATGTCATTAGTAAAATTCCTAAAGGACAACAGGGGATTCAGCCTGCTTGAGGTAGCAATCGCTATAACCGTAGTTGGTATTTTGGCCGCAGTTGTCCTTAAAGGGCAAAGCTTGGTTAAAGAGGCCAGGTTACAATCCGTTGCAACACAAATACATCAGTACAAAGCGGCGGTAGACATGTTCCGAGATAAATACCAAGCCCTTCCAGGGGACTGCAACTCAGCGCAAGAAAACATATCCTACGCTTTGGACAATGGCGACGGGGACGGCGCCATTAACACCGAGCGAGAAGCCTTAGGTTTTTGGCAACATCTTAAATTAAGCGGCTTGATCTCTATAAAAGAGGGCGTTCCTAAGAGTAAGCTAGGAGGAACGTTTGTTCCTTCATCGCATATCTATGGGCACAGCGGGACCTGGATTGTGTTCAGCAACAACACGGTCAATGAAGTTTTGTCTGGATATTTCCGTGGTGTACTGACCCCAAAGGATGCCAACGACTTGATGAACAAGCTCGACAGCAAGGTGGACGGCGACATCATCGTAATTAACGGCGAGGGGTGTAAGAACGTTTGCATTGATGCGGGCCAGTTTAATCTTAAATCAGAAGAAAAAAGCTGCGTTGTGATCGTGAAGGTCGATTAATGGACATAAGGTCCGATCGCGGCTTTGCGTTACTCGAAGTCGCGATTGCCATTATGGTCATGGGGGTGATTCTTGGCATACTAGGACCATCCTTGAATACTTTACGACTCTGCTCGTCATTACAATCTAACAAACAGAAGTATGAGCGAATATGCTACGCAATTGCGGCTTATGTTATCAGAAACTCACACCTACCCGCTCCAGCTAGCGAGCCTAATTCTGGTGAAAGCAATCTAGACAGCCCTAATTTAGGCTTTATTCCTTTCAAATCATTGGGATTAAGTAAAGACGTTTCTGTCAACAGCGCCGGCAAGCCGATAAAATATATCCCCAATAAAACCTTAGTTGAAGCGACGGTGATTAATAAGCCCGGCGGCGGAGCCAGAAGTAGTTTGCTCAGCAGAACAGATTGCGAATTCTGCGCACGTTTTGAGGCAGATACTTTAAGTTTGGACCTCATCAACGCTCAAGGTCAATCCGTTACGGATACCACTAACACCAAGTCTGTTAATCCTATTGCATTTATATTGTTTACTGATGATCAAAATGTTCAAATAATCACCGGAAATAAAACTATAGTAAAAATAACAAGCGCATCGTCTCATATAAAATATGTGTTTAGGGACGACTTGATGTCTTATTACGCGAAGTATCCTTGTCCCCCTAGTCCTTAGATTCGGTGTGGCTTAATGAGTTAGGCAAATCGTGGAATGCCCTTGCAATCGGAAGTGGTGTGGTTTACTTAGGTAAGCCATAGCGGTTTTAATTTGAAAATTTGGTAGAGCTATGCGGTTTTCCAACTATTTCATTCCAACCTTAAAAGAAACTCCTGCCGAAGCGCAGATAGCCTCGCACAGGTTTATGCTGCGTGCTGGCATGATTGACCAAACGGCAAGCGGGATATATTCCTGGCTGCCTTTAGGGCTACGTACTTTAAATAAAATCGCGGATATCGTTCGTCAAGAGCAATACAAAATCGGCGCGAATGAAGTGCTTATGTCAATTGTACAGCCAGTTGAACTTTGGCAAGAGAGCGGCCGAGAACAGTCTTATGGAGAAGAACTTCTGAGGTTTAAAGACCGCCGCCAGAGGATCTTGTTGTACAGCCCGACCAACGAAGAGCAAATTACCGATATATTCAGGAAATACATCCGCAGTTATAAGGATTTACCGAGAAATTTCTTTCAAATACAGTGGAAATTTCGCGATGAAATTCGTCCAAGATTCGGCGTTATGCGCGGGCGTGAATTTCTGATGAAGGATGGGTATTCCTTTGATTTAGACATAGATCAAGCCAAGAAGACTTACAGAAACATTTTCATCGCCTATCTTAAGACTTTTAGGCGCATGGGCCTGACGCCGATTCCTGTATGCGCTGATCCAGGGGCCATTGGCGGAAACATGAGCCATGAGTTTCACGTGCTTGCTTCAACTGGGGAGAGTCTTTTGTTTTATGACAAGAGGATTTCAGCGCTTGATTTTGATTCCCAGGATGTGTTTGAGAACTTTTCTAAAATGTATGCGGCCTCTGAAGACAAGCATGATCCCTCAGCCTGCCCAATATCTGAGTCAGATCTAGCGCAATCGCGTGGCATTGAAGTTGGGCATATATTCTATTTCGGAACTAAGTATACCAAATCCATGAACGCATCCGTTACCGGCGCAAAGGGTGAGCAGATATATCCAGAAATGGGTTCTTATGGCATAGGCGTGTCGCGCTTGCTGGGCGCGATTATAGAGGCTAATCACGACGACAAAGGAATAATCTGGCCCAAAGAGGTTGCCCCTTATCAAATCGGGCTGATTAACCTTTCAATTGATAGTGATAAATGCATAGCCTTGTCAGATGATATTTATCAAGACCTGATTAACCGAGGTTTTGAAGTATTGTACGATGACCGCAACGAACGCGCAGGTATAAAGCTGGCCGACATGGACCTTATTGGTCTGCCGTATCAAGTGATTATTGGTAAAAATTCACTTGCCGAAGGGCCTGTTGAGGTCAAAGACCGTCGTACGGGTGAGGTAAGCAAAGTTAACCGTCAGGGCGTTGCTAATTACCTTAAAGACGCTTTAGCGGGCTAAGGGAGGCATTGTGGCATTTAACTCCTTAGAGCGTACCATAGCCTGGCGGTATCTAAGGTCCAAGCATAAGGACGGCTTCATATCGGTGATTGCTGGCTTTTCCTTTTTAGGGATTGCGCTTGGCGTTGCGACGCTAATCATTGTGACTTCGGTGATGAATGGATTTCGTCATGAGTTTATATCCCATGTCATTGGGTTTAATGGTCATATATCGTTGTACGCTGAGGATGGCGTGGGTAATTATGACGCCATCGCGCAAGAGCTTAAAGGCGAGCATGTTTCGAACGTAACCCCGCTTATAGAGCGCCAGGCTATGTTTGTCACCAAAACCCAAGTAATCGGCGGTATAGTACGCGGTCTGGCGCAAGATAATTTACAACGAGTCGTCTCGGACAAAATTTTTACAGGCGAGTTGTGCTCTGGCGAAAACATAATGCTGGGCAGGCGTTTAGCCGAGCGCTTAGGCGTTTGGGTTGGTGGTGAAGTGAAAGTAATTACCCCAGAGTTAAGCGAAGGTGGGTTTGGGTATATTCCTCGCGCCAAGACTTTTAAAGTCAACGGTATTTTTTCTGCCGGTATGTACGAGTACGACAGCTCAGTCGGATTTATATCGCTGGACTATGCGCAAAGGCTGTTTAATTTGCCAAATGTAGTGACCCAGTTTGAGGTTACGGCCCGCAACCCTGAATTATCTGGGCAAATAAAGGCTCAGATACGCAAAATAGCCGATCGATATGGCCTGATTGCCCTGGATTGGCAAGAGCGGAACAGCGCCTTCATGAACGCAGTTGCGGTGGAAAGAAATGTGATGTTCTTAATACTGACGCTTATCATCATGGTTGCAAGCTTCAGCATAATATCCTGCATGGTTATGCTGGTGCGTGAAAAATCCCGCGCCATTGCAGTGCTGCGGACAATAGGAATGCAAAAATCTGCCATCATGCGAGTGTTTATGATGATAGGTTTTTTGATCGGCGGCATAGGAACCTGTATAGGGGTTGTTGTTGGGCTGCTGTTCTCTTGCAATATAGAGCACATTCGCCGATTCATGGAAAGCTTGCTAAGCGCCAATCTGTTCTCGGAAGAAATTTATTACCTGTCTAAACTGCCTGCAGAGGTTAATGCAGACGAGGTATTGCTGACTACTGCGATTGCTTTATTGCTGTCGTTTCTGTCGACCATATACCCAGCATGGCGTGCCAGCAAAATAGACCCAGCAGAGGCGCTTCGTTATGAATAACAGCGCGGTCGTCCTGGACCTTAAAAATATCAAAAAATCCTACTCCCAAGGAGATAAGGCGACAGTTGAGGTACTGAAGGGCGTTGATTTTTCGCTTTGCTGTGGGGAAACGGTGGCGCTTTTGGGGCCGTCAGGCGCTGGTAAATCGACCTTGTTGCACATTGCGGCGCTGCTTGAGGGATGTGACAGCGGCAGCGTGGTCATCGACGGCGAGGACTGTTCGTCGCTTAAAGACCGAGAAAAAACCAACCTGCGCCTTTCGAAAATTGGCTTTGTTTATCAATTTCATCATTTGCTGCCAGAGTTTACGGTGGTTGAGAATCTGATGCTGCCGCAATTGCTGGCCCAAAAATCAACGCAGCAGGCAAAAAATACGGCAATTGAGTTGCTGAAAAAAGTGGGGCTTGAGGGGAAGGCTAACCAGCGAACGAACCTGCTGTCTGGCGGTGAGCAGCAACGCGTTGCGGTGGCTAGGGCTTTGGTCAACTCGCCCAGGATACTGATTGCAGATGAACCCACCGGTAACTTAGATGAGCAAAATGCCCTTATTGTAGCGCAAGAGCTGATAAACTGCGCCAAAGCGAAAACCATGGGCGTCATAGTCGCCACACACAATGTTCGCCTGGCGTCTATGATGGATAGGCAGATAACCATGCAAGACGGCAAGCTGAAATAAATTGTTGCGATAAATAAAAGATATCTGGCTTTGTTATTCAGCAGTCTTTTCCTGTTTTTGTGTTTTGTTTGAGACTGTGCTAATAGATTAAGCGCGTCGTGGTCAATAGGGGCTGGAGCGGCAAGCGTTGGCAGCAAAATCTCGTCATTTAGATAAAATCGAACCGTGGCATGACCCGGAAGAAAGGCCCTACGTCTATATAGAAAGCCTTACCAAAGATTATGACGGCTCGATTGCGGTTGACGAGGTTAACCTTTCGGTTTATCAAGGCGAATTATTTTCTTTACTTGGCAGGTCTGGTTGCGGCAAGAGTACGCTTTTGAGGATGCTAGCCGGTTTTGAAACGCCGTCGTCTGGCAAAATCTATATAGATGGAATCGATATGTCGGGAATTCCGCCCTATCGCCGGCCAGTCAGCATGGTGTTTCAATCTTATGCTTTGTTTCCGCACATGAACGTTGAGCAAAACGTTGCGTTTGGCCTTAAGCAGGAAAAACTTCCCAGATCGCAGATTAACGAGCGAGTTGACGACGTTCTGGAACTCGTTCAAATGATGGATTTTAAGAAAAGAAAGCCTCATCAGCTTTCCGGCGGGCAACGTCAGCGTATCGCACTGGCAAGAAGCCTGGTTAAAAGGCCTAAGCTGTTGTTGTTGGATGAACCGTTGGCTGCGCTTGATAAAAAGCTGCGCGAAAAAACGCAGCTTGAGCTGGTAAACATCCAGGAAGAAGTTGGTATTACCTTCATTATGGTGTCGCATGACCAAGAAGAGGCGATGACCATGGCCTCGCGCATAGGAATCATGGCGGATGGGCGCATAATCCAAGTAGGAACGCCAACTGAGATCTATGAATATCCAAACTGCAAGTATGTATCGAATTTTGTCGGCGCAATTAACATGTTTGAAGGCCTTGTAGTAGAGGAAGAAGAAAACTACGCCATTGTGCGGTCAAGCGTTCTTGATGACAGCGATATAAAGGTAGAACACTCTGCCTCTGCGGCAATTGGCGCTAATGTAAGCGTTGCCATAAGGCCGGAAAAGGTCGTCATCTCGAAAACTCCGCCGAAAGAGCGCAATTATAACTGCGCCAAAGGGGTCGTTCAGGACATCATATACCTTGGGGACGTGTCGATATATCACGTAGAGCTTGCCAATGGTCATATAGTCTACTCAACCGCGACTAATTTGTTCCGCATAGCAGAGCGCCCCATCCAATGGGATGATGAAGTGCATCTGTATTGGCTTCCGGAAAACGCAATATTATTGACGGCGTAGGTGAAAAGTGCCGACCAAAAAAGTCAACACTTGGAAATTTCACTTTAGAGGTAGCTCACTGATAGTGGGGGTTCCATACCTGTGGCTGTTGGTGTTTTTTTTGTGTCCGTGCTTGATTTTGCTGAAAATCAGCTTTGCTGACAGCGTTTTACAAATCCCGCCTTACAGCAACATTTTGAAATGGATTAACGACAGCGCAGCGCAGCTTACTCTTAACTTCGCCAATTATCGCCTTTTGCTTACCGATGATCTGTATGTAAGGACGTTTACAACCTCTATAGTAATTGCGGCAAACTCGGCATTTGCTTGTTTATTGATCGGCTATCCAATGGCGTATGCGATCGTAAGGTCTCGGCCAAAAATCAGAATGATACTGTTGATGCTGATAGTGCTGCCTTTTTGGACTTCTTTTTTGATCAGAGTCTATTCCTGGGTGATACTGCTGGCCCCTACAGGTTTGATCAATAAAGCCCTGATGTACTTGGGGATAATTGACCAGCCGCTTAAGCTTATGGGCAATTATTGCGCGGTGGCAGTAGGCATTATCTATACCTATTTGCCGTTTATGGTGCTGCCAATCTATTCCTCTTTGGAGAAAATCGACAACTCTGTCGTTGAGGCGGCATATGACCTTGGTTGTACGCCGATTAAGGCTTTTTTCTCAGTCATTTTGCCCCTTTCCATGCGCGGCGTGGCAACAGGATTCTCTTTGGTTTTTATGCCGGCTATTGGCGAGTACGTGATGCCAGAAATCCTCGGGGACGCCAGCACGGTAACTATCGGCAGAATAGTTTGGAACGAATTCTTTACCAACCTTTCTTGGCCAGTTGCTTCAGCCCTGTCAGTAATGATGATCATATTTGTAGCCATTCCAGTTATGCTTTGGTACGGCGGACAGCAAATCAGGCTAAACAAGAAATTGAACATTCATGAAAAGGTCTAGGTTTTTACTTTCAATGTTGCTGTTTGGATATGCTTTTATGTATGTCCCGCTGTTTTGTATAATTGCTTTGTCGTTCAATGATTCGAAATTTGTAACCGCTTGGTCGCACTTTTCCTTTAAGTGGTATAAAGCGCTAGCGCAAAACAGCATAATGCTGGACGCTGCCCTAAACAGCCTGAAAATTGCGTGCTTTACTGCCACAATTTCGGTGCTGATTGGAACGCTAGCTGCCATTGCAATCGTAAGGTTTAAACGATTTAAAGGCAGACCGTTCTTTGTGGGCATGATGACCGCGCCTTTGATCATGCCAGACGTTGTCGTAGGACTTTCATTATTACTGCTTTTTGTAAGCATGACCAATCTGCTCGGTTGGCCTGGCGAGCATGGTATATTGACGGTTGCCATCGCGCATATCACTTTATCGCTGTCCTATGTAACGGCGGTGATTCAATCGAGGCTGACAGAAATGGACTCTTCCATTGAAGAAGCCGCTTTGGATTTAGGGGCGACCCCAATCAAAGTATTTTTCGCCATAACTATACCGTCAATATCATCCGCGATTATGAGCGGGTGGATACTCTCATTCGTTTTGTCCTTTGACGATGTAGTACTGGCCAGCTTTGTATCAGGACCACAGTCTACGACCCTGCCTATGGTCGTTTTTTCCAGCATTCGTATGGGACTTTCCCCGCAAATTAACGCCATGACCACGATAATAGTGTCTATACTGACGGTATGTGTGGCAATTGCCGGGTATGTCATCTATCATAGCGGTAAGAAAATCTCAAACAGATCAAGACAGGAGAAGAAGCGTTGGCAAGGCCTCATGTAATAGTCCTAGGTAACGAAAAAGGCGGAACAGGCAAATCCACCATCTGTATGCACATTGCCATGCATTTTCTGGCAGATGGGCGCAAGGTGGGGACTGTAGACGTTGATGCTAGGCAAGGTACGCTGACTAGGTACATAAATAACAGGCTTAAATATCAGCAGACAAAACAGATCTCTATCGCAACTCCTCAGCATTTTTCGGTGCATAAAAGTAACCTTAACGAGCCAGAATCAGCAAAGCAGGAAGAGCAGGACAGCTTTGACCTGGCAATGCAAAAGCTCAGCGACCATGACTTTATACTTATCGACACGCCTGGTAACGACACGTTCTTATCACGTTTGGCTCATTCACATGCTGATACGATTATAACCCCTTTGAATGACAGCTTTGTGGACCTTGATATGCTTGTAAGGGTTGATGAGGATAATTTATCGCCTAGTTTGTACTCTGAGATGGTTTGGGAGCAAAGGAAATCCCGCATGATGCGGGATAAGCGTTCTATTGACTGGATTGTTATGCGCAATCGCCTTACGAACCTGTACTCTCATAACCGAGGTAAAGTTGAAGATGTGCTTATATCCCTTGCTAAACGGATTGGGTTCAGGCTTGCAACCGGATTCAATGAACGAGTCATCTTTCGCGAGCTGTTTGTATCAGGGCTTACTTTGCTGGATTTCGAACTAATAGACAGGTCACTTACAATATCTCATGTTACGGCGAAGCAAGAGCTGCGTGATCTGGTTGGGATGATAAAAGTAAACTGACCTTGTCTGTCGGTCGGCGGCTTGCCTTAAGTCTAAATATGCGTAAACAATCACCACTCAAAGGCGCGATTTATATGGAGCTCGCGATAATAATCT
>JAISFO010000035.1 GCA_031263535.1 Holosporales bacterium | reverse complement strand
ATCAGGAAACGTATGAGCTGCCGGGTACTGAACAAGACCCGGGCTATGGCCAAAAAGGTACTCTTGTGGAGTGGCAAGAGCGTGTGGCTGCGTACTGTGCTGGCAATCATATTCTTACGTTTGCATTATGCACTGGCTTATCTGGACCGTTGCTGAAGCTTTTCCCAAATGTAAGGTCAACTATTATTAATCTCTTTGGTAAGACCTCTACTGGTAAAACTACTGCACTGCTAGTAGCAGCTTCATTATGGGGAAATCCTAAAAAGTATACCGGCCAATGGAGAAATACAGACAATAATCTAGAAAGTGTTTTTGAATTATACAATGACAGTCTTTGTGTTCTGGATGAGCTTAGCCAAGTAAATGCTAAGAAGCTTAGCGAAATTGCTTATATGGCTGGGAATGAAAAAGGCAAGGGAAGATGCAAAGCAGATACGAGCAGTAAGCGGAGAAAAGAGTGGAAAACATCTATTTTGAGCAGTGGTGAGCTAACTTTAGAAGATAAGCTTAGAGAAGCTGGGTTAAGAGCTAAAGGAGGCCAGCAAGCAAGATTTGTCGACATAGGTGCGAGAGTCTCTGATGAGGATGGCGTATTTAATGTTTTGCGTGGCTTTAACTCTGGCGCAGATCTATCCAAGCATCTCCAAGAACAATCTGCCAAGTATTATGGCGTAGCCGCTCATGAGTTTGTGAAGAGGTTGGTTGAGAATAAATTCTCATTATTAGGACAAGATTTGCAAACTATATACGAAGCGCAAATAAAAGCATTATGCGATAAATTTGGCTTGAGCAACGCCGATGGCGAGGTGCAGAGGGTAGGTGACGTATTTGCTTTGCCAGCAATAGTCGGCGTTCTAGCCGTTGGTTATGAGGTATTTCCAGCAGATTTGAATATATTAGAGTCTGTAAAATTTGTTTTTAATCGTTGGCTGCAAGACCGAGGAGGGAAGAAAAACGTTGAAGATGAAAAAATCGTTCAGCATGTGATGGATTTCCTTATGCAACACAGCGCCAGATTTATGGAGCTGCGTAATGGCGAAACTGAGGAGAATAGAACGACGTATAACTTGCTTGGGTACTTTCAAAAAGAGAATAATAAAACGACCTATTACTTAATTCTCAAGTCTTTCAAGGAAGAAATCTGTGAAAACTTCAGTGATAGGACAATACGTGATGCCTTAAAGAAAAAGGGAGTGTTGATAACGGAGCTAGAAAACAATGGTCGTGAAAGAGATCCGAGGAAGCGTATTAATGGCGAGAATCCAAGGCGTTTTGTCACTATAGTTGTCAAAAATGATTACCTTGAAGAGGTAGATTCTAATAAAGCAGTTCATCAAGAAATTGAAAGTACTTAAATTAGTAGGGGTAGTGGGAAAAATTGGCTCTATATAAGAGTTATCATAGGAAAAATCTGTCCCCATTTCATTAGTGCTGCTTCCAAAAAAATGGGGCATTTGGGGCACAGAAATAACTTTTTGGGGCACGAAAATATCTTCCAAACCCGCAATTTACTTAGATAGTGCCCCAATGCCCCAAATGCCCCACTAAAAATAGCATATTCTAAAAAACATGTTTTTGGGAATAAATTACGATGGCAAAAAGTAGTCAAATGTAAGTGATATAATTTTGTCTGTAATTTTATGTATATGGTGAACGGTATGATTATTTTAGGTATCGATCACAGGCTATGTATAACAGGGTGGGGAGTGATAGAGGATGGCTATCGCGTAAGTAATGGCTGGGTACTTCTCAATCATCTCATCGAAAATTACCTTGAAGGGAACGTAGTCCATAACACTGCTCGATATTAACCTACCTATTATCTTTGAGAGGCAAGCATACTCTAAGCAGACTGCTTGCTTGATACACGTGTTCCTTTATTCACTTATTTGAAGACTCTGAAAGCCTATCCTTACAGCCCTTCAGATAAACCAACTATAGCATTAATCAATGCTTACCTATATAATTAAAACTTATAAAAGCCTCTGCGATTTCACTACAAAAGTTGTACACCAGTTGTACAAATCATCCGTACCTCAACAATCTTCAAAAATAACACCATCAATAAAATCAATAAAACTGCTGGCGCGATCGGCAGGATTTGAACCTGCGACACCAGGATTAGGAATCCTGTGCTCTATCCAGCTGAGCTACGACCGCATTATATGCCTAAACTTGACTTGCGCTTTATAAGTCAGTTGAACCAAATTTTCAATATTTCAAAGCTTTGCCGCAGTGCGCTTAAAGTAATAACTCTATTAATTGCAGCGAGCCGATGACATCCCTAAGGTCGATTATTTGTTGAAGCCAGTTCTTTTTATTCTCATCAAGGGACGGCGCACTGTCCAGATAATCTTTGGCAGCACAAGCAGCGGCGTAGATTTCCTGCGCCTTTAGGTGACTTAAAATCTCTAGCGCTCGATTATCTTTTGCTCTACTCGTTGTCGCAAGATTGGCAGGCTCGCCGTTAATTTGCACAACCTTTACCAATCCGTTTAACCAAGTCGCAGTTTTAGAAGTAACAGTTGAATACCAACTGTTGTTGGAAAATGCTGAAGAAAATTTTGCCAAAATGCTGCTTAAAAGCGTAATACCTTGATCGGCATGATCATTTAAAAATTGCATAGCTTTGGATAAACGTTCTTTTTGTTCAGAGGAAATGGCGTCTTGAAATGCTTGCAACTCTGCCCTAAACGCCCGCCCGCTTAGTGCTTGTGCTTTTAAGCCTAAAAACAGCTCAACCGTTCGTACATCCCTGACGCATTCAGCCTGCCCAGCTTGGGCAGGTAGTGTATCGGGACAATGGCATTTGGCAACTTCACTGAGCATAGGCGCTTTATTACTAGGTATAGGCGTGTCATGTGCCAGCGGCGGTATTAGGGCGTTATCAGTGTTTTTGGCGCTGTGATTTAGTTTCAGCGTATCAAAGATCCAAGTTTTCACACCCCAAAGATTAAGATGTATGGCCGCCAGTGCCGCCAACGCTAAAGTAATCAGGATGATTAAAGATTTTAAAAAAGACACAATCCCTCGCATATCTGCCCCTCCTTAAAAAGCCATGCTTTACCATATACGCGACGACTAATGCTACAGAAATACCGATAAATTCGCAAGCAAAGCGCACACTGCGGCTCACCTGAGATTATGGTGATTATATTTCCCCTTCCCTTTGAATGCGCTCTTGCTTTTCATGAAATTGTTGAGCCTCTATGCTTAAAGTAGCAATAGGCCTGGCTTCTAGGCGGTCAAGCGAGATTGGTTTGCCCGTGGTTTCGCAATATCCATATGTCCCGTCCCTAATTTTGCTAAGCGCATAATCTATTTTAGCTATCAGTTTTCTCGCCCTGTCTTTGGCCCTAAGTTCAATGGCCAGGGCACTTTCTTTAGAGGCTTTATCTAATGGGTCAATATCGAACGGATCGCAGCTGTCGCGCAGTTCTTGTATCGCACAACAATTGCCCTGAACAAGCCTTTGGCGCCAGGCAACCAATTTTCTACGAAAATACTCAAGCTGGCTTTGGTTCATGAACTCTTCGTCCTGGGACGGTCGATACTCTGCGTCAATGTCACAGACAGGATCGCTGCAAAGATGATCTGAAGCGCTCATGAATCACCTCAAGTCATAAACGAGGGGATTATAAGTTAAATATTTACGGCTTTACAAATAAAAATACATAAAATTTTGCAAACAATTATTCATAACAGACATTTTAAAATATTTTTTCTAAAATTATTTCTTTTGTGTTATATTTTAAAACAATTGATTATCTAAAAATTGCCCATGGTACTTATACGTAGAAAACTAAATTTGAACAGCGGCTCTGAAGAGTTTAGCGAGTCCAGTTTTTTCAATACGGTAAGGCGCAATAAACTTGTTGCCTCCTGGGTCGCGGATCGGCTTGCGCTTCAAGTGAAAGACCGGCAGAGATATATGAGGAGTTTACTGCTGTTTTCCATTTTAAACTTCAGAACGTCGCGGCTGATAGGCTATATAAGCAAGGATTTTGAACAGGCCGGCATCAAAATTACCGAGAAAGAGATCAAAGACAAAATAAGTGACATTACCAAAAGCATGAAAGCCGGACCTAGACAAGTTCAATAAACCTTAATCAATAAGGTTAATTAAATTTAATAAATAAGACCTACACTGTTTAAATTATACTAACTTTTCTGTTTGAGCTTACCGTCTTTCATTTCAAGCACTCTGCCGTCGAAGCAGTTCATGTGCTTGGTATCGTGGGTAATGAACAGGCAGGTCTTACCTTCGTTTCGAACCAGTTTGTCGGTTATTCTCATCACCATGGAAGAAGCTTTAGGATCAAGGGCGGAGGTTATTTCGTCAAGCAGCAACAGCTTACAGTCGTCAATCACCGACATAACCAGGCTTAATGCCTGTCTTTGTCCACCGGAAAGGACGCTGACATATTCGCTTAACCTAGACTCTAAGCCCATCTCAAGCACGCTTAGCTTTTTTTTAAAATATTCCACAATGTTATTTGAGATTTTTTTATAGCCGCTCCTCATATAGGCTATGCACATATTCTCCAAAATCGTCATTTTTCCTATAGTTCCCGATCTTGGATCCTGAGACACGCTGGATATTAGATGCGCCCGTTTGTATTGAGGCGTATTTGTGACATTAGCGCCGTTCAATAAAATTTGACCGGCTTTCGGTCTGATCGCCCCAGATATAGAGCCAAATAGCGTTGTTTTACCCGAACCATTAGCGCCGATAATTAAAACAAATTCATTCGGCTGTATTGTAAGGTCCAGATTTTTCAAGACGTCCCTTACGCACAAATTGGATATGCTAAGCATACCTGGCCTTTTGCCTGGGCAGCATGATTAGTACTATAAGCAGCCCAGTTATCAGGTTCAGATCTTGGGTTTTGATGCCAAGCAGATTACTGTGCAGCGCTATACTTATGAAAACTCGATAAAGTATCGATCCAACAACGCACGATATGATCAAATATGGCGCTTTTTTAAATGGAATCACTTTCTCGCCAATAACAACAGAAGCAAGCCCGGTAACCAAGGTACCGACTCCCTGTGAAACATCGCAAAATCCTTGGTATTGGCTAAATAAGCCTCCACCAAGCGATATCATCGCATTGCTCAACATTAAGCCGACTATAGTCATAAGCCCAACATTTGTCCCAAAGGTAAGGGCAAACTGCTGGCTGTAGCCAACTGCCCTCAACTTCAATCCAAACCCACTGGCAAGCAAAAACATTAAGCCCAGCGCCAGCGGTGCCACCACAAACAATGTGTTCCCATATGCCTCAAACGTTACATTGGGCGCGCTGCCCATAACCCTTAGGTTTATGGAATAAAGCATAAACGCCACAATTATTCCGGAAAGCAGGTCGCTGATACCGAATTTGACGTTCAGTACACCAGTAAGAAGCCCTGCCAAGCCTCCAAGCAATGCAGAACAAAAAAGCGCTAAGTACGGGTCAAAACCATTTCTGGCAAGCACAGCGGCAACAGCAGCGCCCAAGACAAAGCTGCCGTCACAGGTCAAATCAGCAAAGTTAATGGTTCTGAAGGTTAAATAGATCCCTATAGCCACGCTGCCGAAGATCAGGCCTATTTCCGCGCTGGTGATAAGCTCTTGGAGAGGAATGATCATTCGCCGCTACCTATTTATTATCTTTTGGGCTTGTTTAAGTACTTCTTCTGGAACGATAATTCCCAGAATCTTTGCCGCGTTTAGGTTAATAAACAGCTCGGTAGAAGCGGGATATTCAATTGGGATGCTGCTAATATCCTGTCCTTGCAGTATCTTTGCCGCAATTGCCCCCGTTTGTTTGCCAATGTCGTACTGATTAGGTCCTAAGGCAGCCAAGCATCCTTTTGCAACCTGATCGGTATCGCTTACATATACGGGGATTTTTGCTTTGTTGCATACGCCAACTATAAAGGGAATTGCACAAAGCGACGTATTATCATTGCTGATAAATACCGCGTCAACCCTTTTGGACAGCGTATTTATAGCTTGCGGAATGTCGGATGCTTTTTGTATCCCTTGCTCAACCAATTCGATCCCAAGCTCTTGCGCAATCGGCCGCAGCTTTTCAACTATATCTACTGAGTTTGCCTCACCAGTGTTAAAAATTACCCCCAGCCTTTTCAGATTGGGCTGAATTTTTTTAAACAGCTCTAACTGAGGCTTTAGGGCGACAAAATTAGAAACCCCCGTTATGCTTGCGCCTTCCAGAGATTGAGCTATGGTGGTTGGGTTTGTTACCGAACTAAATATCAGCTGAATGCGTTTTTCTTTAGCGTATTTAAACGCGACTTGGGTCGGCATAGTGCCAATGGTGACAACAATGCCTTCGCCTTGATTGACGAATTTTGAGATAATCTGAGCCGCCAATGCTTGATTGCCTTGGCATGTATTAATCCCGAACCTGACGTTG
>JAISFO010000034.1 GCA_031263535.1 Holosporales bacterium | reverse complement strand
CCTGATGTGAAATCAATCTGCCAAGCAGTCGTAGATCGCTGCAACAAACCTAGAACGTTTTCTCATCAGGAGATACTCGATCTTCCTTCGATCGCTAAGGTCGAATGCGCAACGGATGCTCAAAATTGGACTAGGACAGAGTTGACGGCTATACCTTTACTTATAAACTAGAGGCCAGAGATTATGTTCGTTACAGACACCTCGTCGCTCACATTAGATTTATCTCCAGGCAATTACGGTTTGAAACCTGAGGATGAACTGTCAAAGCTTAATCTTTTATCTCTATTTCAAGCAGTGGAAGTTAGGTTGAACGTTGGGCAATCGGTTCGGATGGCAAGCATAGCCGCTATGGCTGGACGTATAACTAGTTTGACCATCAGCGGGCATAAAGACCTTCTTGACCTTAAAAGATGTGTGGGATTGAGTTATCTGAAGTTAAGCGACCTAAGTGGTGTAAGTAACGTAGACGTTAGTGGGCTAGCTGTGCTGAATACGTTAGAGTTTGAAGAATGTGCAGATCTTGCTGCGCTTAATGCCTCTGGTTGTACGGAGCTGTCGGAAATAAAAGGTTGTTCAGGGTTGACAGGACTGATCACGTTGGATGTAGGCGACTCTAAGTTTTCAGATTTGGACTTGGTTAATTCAGTAGGATTGCAGTTCCTGACAATACCGGGCAACATGAACAATCTTCGTCTGCCTAGGTTTATCAACTACAACTGTAAAGGAGGAATAGGTCCCGCCTACATCACCGTCCCAGGCAGAGAAGTGATGCGAATGGGGGGAGGGGAAGTATTGCATTAATGTCGCAAGTGTAGGGGAGACGGCAGCCATAAAAAATCACTCTATCCCAGCCATCGACCTCCAGGCGCTTTCGTCCAGGACAACGACGCCAAGGCTTTGAGCCTGTTTTAGTTTAGATCCCGGGCTTTCCCCCGCGACCAGAAAGTCGGTGTTAGCCGAAACAGAGCTAGACACTTTAGCCCCCAGAGCCAAGGCCTTTTCTTTTGCTTCCGTACGCCCCATACTCGCCAGCGTACCGGTAAACACAATTGTTTTGCCTAAAAACGCATTGTCAGAGACCTGCAGCGCGTAATCATTTACCGTTATAAATCGCTCCAGATCTTTAAGCAGCTTAATATTCTGCTTTGAAGCAAAAAAGGCCTTCAGTTCGCTGGCTACGACTTGACCTACACCTTCGATATCAAGATCATTAATCCCTGCATCATGCATATGAGCGAACCAGCTATCGTAGCTTAAGTAAGCGCGGGCAATCATTCTGGCCGTATATTCGCCAACTTGTTGTATTCCAAGCGCGAATATAAATCTGTCCAGCGAGATGTTTTTTGATTTGTTTACAGCGTCTATCAGGTTATCAACCGATTGCTGACCCCATCCATAGCGATTGAACAGGTTAACCTTCCCATCAAAAATCCTTTGCCCAAGCGTAAATATATCAACCGGGTTGGTAATTATGCCGGCGCCGAAAAATTCTTCGACAACCTTATCACCCAAACCCACTATATCGAATGCTTTGCGTGAGACAAAGTGCTTAAGACGCTCAATGCCTTGTGCTGGACAGGTCAGTCCAGCCAAACACCTAATCGCTGCTTCGCCTTCCTGTTTTACAACTTCCGCGCCACAGCTTGGGCAAGTTGCCGGAAACACGAAAGGGACGCTTTCTGCGCCTCTATGTTCAAGCAAAACAGACTCAACCTTTGGGATGACTTCGCCTGCACGCTTAACCAGTACCGTATCGCCGATTCTTACGTCTTTGCGTTTAATCTCGTCCTGATTATGCAAAGTTGCCCGTGATACCATAACACCGCCTATGTTAACGGGCTGAAGAATACCGACAGGCGTTAATACTCCCGTTCGGCCAACTTGAACCTTGATGTCGATAAGCTTGGTTGCCGCCAGCTCAGACGAGAACTTATACGCCACCGAGTGCCTTGGGGTTTTACTGGAGGCGCCAAGGCGTTTGTGCCAATCCAAGCGGTTGATTTTCAGCACGACCCCGTCTATGTCGTATTCGATACTGGCGCGAGTTTCGCCTATATCCTGGTAGTGTTGGATCGCCGCATCTAAATTTGGGCAAAGTTTACTGATTGAAGCGACCGAAACCCCCCACTCTTTAAGTCGAGATAACATTTCCCACTGTGTATCGGCTTGATCCGGTAAGGCACTATACGCAAAGAAGTGCAAGGGTCTGGATGCTGTTATTTGTAAATCTAATTGTCTTATCGATCCTGCAGCAGCATTGCGCGGGTTAGAAAAAGTTGGCTCTTTCTTATTGAGGCGATCGCTGTTCAACTTAATAAAATCTTCTTTTTTTATTACAATCTCGCCACGCACTTCAAGCCGGCGATCTTTGCAAGCAATTACATGGGGTATGGAATTAATTACCTTAGCATTCTGGGTTATATTCTCACCCTCCTGCCCATTTCCCCGGGTTGACGCGGTTACCAGCCTGCCGTTCTCGTATATCAGGCTAAGCGACAAGCCGTCCATCTTAGGTTCGGCAACTATCTCTATTGATTCTGCCGGAACCCCAAGCATTTTGGCCGCTCTAGCAAAAAAATCCTCAACTTCTTGCTGTGAAAACGAATTCTCCAGTGACAGCATAGGCTCAGTGTGCTTAACTTTCGCAAACTTGGTTTTACCGATATTGCTTCCCACATTCCGCGTAGGACTGTCTGGCCTTATAAACCCTGGATTCAGTTTTTCCAGCTCAACCAGCCGCAGGTAAAGCCGGTCATATTCATCGTCATTGACTATGGGATTGTCGCGCAAATAATATGCCTCGGCGTATTCTTTAAGCCGATCAACCAGACGGTTATATTCTTCTTTTTCTAAGGCTTTCATCCGCCTGCGCAGTCAAAACGTTGTGAGACTAAAAGCCGGTTAGAATCCTGTCCCCCAATTGCTTTATCGTTGGAATAAAATCGTTAAGATAAAAAGGATCTTCGGCAAACCTAAATGCCTTGTGCCCGGCAAAAACCAAGTTGTCCTCAACACTTCCGCCATGGGCGACGGCTTGCAGCGTTTTTTGTATACAGAACGACCTTGGATCAGGCAGCGTATCAAGAAGGTTGTTTTGCAAATTCTGGGCCCAACCACTGAATTTGCATGCGCTCAGGCACCCTATACATTGACCGCGATTTTCTGATATTTCCTGCGCTTTTTCTTCGGTTACGAAAGCCAAAGTATCGTCTGGCGTCTTAAGCGCGACCTTATATCCGTCAGCAATCCAACCTTGCGCCAACCTTGTGTCTTTTTCACTCAGATAGACCTTATTGCCACGATCATTGTATACAAATTCAGCACTTTGATCATCATTTGACGCTTTGGCGAATTTTACTTGTCGCTCGTTTCTGGCGCTCAGTTCAGCGATAAAATTGTTCTTAACTGCCGAGGAATAAAAGCCAGTTGGACTGAATTTATTCAACGCTACATCGCCCGACTTTAGTTTAACCAGTAATCTTTTCCAAGCATCAGAGATGGGGCTTTCTTTGGTTAGCAAAGGCCTGGTTCCGAACTGAAATGCAATTTTCCCTATTTCCAGATTATTGATCCAATCCTTCCATTCGTTAAGCCACCAAACACCGCCGGCTACTGTTATTGGAACACAATTAAGTCCAAATTCGCGCAAGGCCTCTCGCAGCTTTTTTACACGAGTATAAGGCTCTTCAGGTACGTCAGCTGACTCTGCTTTGGATATTCCGTTGTGCCCACCCGCCAGCCATGGATCTTCATAAACGACTGAGCCAAGCAGCTCTTTTACCTTGTGGAAAGAGCGCTTATAAAGGGCTTGAAACGCTCTGACGGAAGAGACAATAGGGTGATAAAACACGCCGTACTTGGCGGCAATTTCCCCGATTTTATAAGGCAGCCCCGCCCCACAAGTAATCCCATGGATAAGGTTTTTGGCGCCGCTTAAAATGCCGTCCAGAATTTCTTCTACCCCGCCCATTTCCCACATAACGTTCATGTGAATACGCCCATTATTTTTGCCCGCGATATCATGAGCAATCTTGGCCTGCGAGACGCCCCCTTTTATGGCAAACTTTATCATCTCGACATGGCGTTCCAGCCTGGTTTTACCTTTATAAACCGGCTTTATTATCTTACCATTCTCATCCTGAAAGTCAGCATTTACACCAGAAAACGTCCCAATCCCTCCGGATTTTGCCCAATTGCCGGCAGTCACGCCAGTTGATACGGCAATTCCCTTGCCCCCTTCAACTATCGGCAGGACTTCTTTGCCCGACATCAAAAGCTTATCAAGTTTAAACAACATTCCCTCTTGTGAAGCGGCTTACGGATAATTCTGCATTCTCAAGCAAGATATTAACATACCTTAAGTTTTTTATGGAAGGCAGCTCTTTAAAACGCAACTACTCCCACCATTTATTGAACGTCTGATCAGCATCCCTAAGATTAACCTTCTGCCCAATCATTGGCGTTAAAAGCCGAAGATCCTTGCTGCGCGGAAGTTTGCTGATCTTACACAAAGGCTCGTTCCACTTATGAGGCGCCAAGGTAAATTTCGCGAAATGAACCGGAAGTAAAGCTTTGGCGTGAAGATCTTCAGCGGCGCGTAAAGTTTCCCCTGGATGCATGTGAATGCTCTGCCAGTTTTCGTTGTATTGCCCGTTTTCCAGAATGGCAAGGTCAACGCGCCCAAACCTTTTGCTGAAATCGGCAAATCGGCCGCTGTACCCGCCGTCTCCACCAATAAATATTTTGAACCGCGATATAGT
This sequence comes from Holosporales bacterium, assembly GCA_031263535.1. NCBI lineage: Bacteria > Pseudomonadati > Pseudomonadota > Alphaproteobacteria > Holosporales > Holosporales bacterium. Next base: position 36,974 of record JAISFO010000034.1, on the reverse strand, counting down.
CTCAAGCAAAAATGACGCCCACAGTGTTTTATTCCTGAAAAAACTGCGACCAGAAAAGTGCTTGGAGGGCAAGCAATGTATCCTAAGTCCACGATCAAGCTCTATACTTTCATTCCAATCCATTTCAATTATATTTTGAACCCTCCAGCGCTCAAGATGTGCCCTCACCCCAAGCGGACAAATGGCTGTTTTGACCTTAAGCTTTTTGACCGTCTCATAGTCAAGATGGTCCCAGTGATCGTGCGTGATGATTAAATAGTCTATCTCTGGCATATCCTGTGGCTTATACACATTTGACCCAGGCAAGGCTTTTGGGAAGAATGGAATTGGGGACGATACTTCGCTGAACACCGGATCGACCAATATTTTTATGCCGTCAAGCTGAATAAAATAAGACGAATGACCGAACCACACCAGAACGTCCTCGTTCGCCTTCAATTTCATCAGATCTGTTTTTACGGACGGAATAACACAATTTTGTCCGGCGAAGATGGTACGAAGCGCCTTGATTATACTGACAAACTTGCTCCAGCTCATACTGTAATCTGAGGCGTCAGACTCAATGTTCCTAAACTGACCGTCTTTATAGTTTGGCGAGCTGTGAATCCTTTCCAAACTTGCCCCGCTTGGCAGCCATCCAAACTTCGTAGAATTGACATGACCAATCACAATGAGCACTAAAACAAGCAGGATGCAAAAAAACCACTTCATACAATAGGCTTATAAATCCAACACATCCTAAGCAAATAATGAGGTTATTTAAAGATGTTTCTCCTTAAACTCATGTTTTATTTTTTTGGCTCTATCAGTTTAGGGCACATATCGGATAAGCAACATTGTTTGCACAGCGGTGCTCTGGCTTTGCATACGTAGCGTCCGTGTAGCACTAACAAAGAATTTGCTTTTGCCGCCATATGCGTTGGAATAATACTCTCCAGTTGTTTAGAGACAGCATCCGGCGTACGCCCATCCGATATACTCAGGCGGTGCGCCACCCGAAAAACATGGGTATCAACGGCGATGTAGGGTTTGCCAAATGCGCAAGCAAGCACGACCTTCGCCGTTTTAGTACCAACGCCGGGTAACGCTGTCAGCCGGTCTAGAGAGTCGGGAACTTCTGAGTTATAGCTATCTGCCAAAATCCTGCTTAAAGCCACAAGATTTTTCGCCTTAGTCCGGTAAAGTCCAATGGATTTGATGATTGAGGCAATTTTCTCTTCGCCAAGCTGAACCATCTCTATTGGGGTTTTCGCAAGCGAAAAAAGCTTAGGCGTGATAAGATTGACGGCTTTATCTGTAGTTTGCGCAGATAAAACCACCGCTACTAACAACGTATAGGCGTCAAAATACTTCAGCTCTATCTCTGGCTTGTTAGTGTTTGACAGCAAGCGCGAGAACAGTAACTCCATATCCATCGATTGCTTCATCGCCAACTATACCACGGCTTTGACAAATCTATCACCTGTGACAACGCTAAATCAGTCTGGTATTGAAAGCAAGCGCTGGATGCGACTATTGGCTATAGTTTGGCCGAAACTGGAATTGATGAAATGGGCGTTTCGTGTAAAAATCAGCATCGGACTAGCTACACGGAAGGGTGCCAGAGTGGTTGAACGGGGCGGTCTCGAAAACCGTTGTGCATGCAAGTGTACCGTGGGTTCGAATCCCACCCCTTCCGCCAAGTATTTTTTTATACGGATAAGAGCCAAAGCCGCACAGAAAAGGCGAGCAAATCCTTTTCTCTAAGATATTTGGGCCTACTGAACAATTATCTTAGACAATGCTGCCAGCATTATCAGGGCGATGATGTTGACGATCTTGATCAGCGGATTTATGGCTGGACCGACTGTATCTTTATATGGATCGCCTACCGTATCACCGGTAACCGCAGCTTTATGAGCATCTGAGCCTTTGCCGCCATAATTTCCTGCCTCAATATACTTTTTGGCATTATCCCAAGCTCCGCCACCTGAGGTCATTGAAATTGCCACAAAAATGCCAGTGACTATGGTCCCAAGCAGCATAGCACCAAGCGCGCTGAAAGCTTCGGCTAAACCAGCTACATAGTATACGACCGTAAACAGTAATATAGGCGTAAATACCGGCAACAAAGACGGCAAGATCATCTCTTTGATTGCCGATTTGGTAAGTATTCCGACAGCCAAACTGTAATCAGGTTTATCCGTACCCTTCATGATACCAGGTTTTTCCTTAAATTGCCGGCGGACCTCCATCACGATCGCTCCACCAGCACGCCCAACCGAAGTCATCCCACATGAGCCGAACAGATATGGCAGCAGTCCGCCAATAAACAGGCCAATCACTACATACGCGTTTTCCAGGCTGAAATTGACAGCAACATGCTCAAACAAACGCTGCAGGTCTTGGGTATAGGTTGAAAACAAAACCAGCGCCGCCAACGCCGCTGAGCCAATGGCATATCCCTTAGTCACGGCCTTTGTAGTATTGCCTACTGCGTCCAGAGCGTCGGTGGTTTCCCTTACATTCGCGGGCAGCTCAGCCATTTCGGCGATCCCTCCTGCGTTGTCGGTTATTGGGCCATAGGCATCAATTGTTACAACTATTCCTGCCAACGCCAACATGCTTGTCGCTGCGATAGAAACGCCATAAAGCCCAGCTGTTATATAGGACACGATAATACCTGCACTGATGATAATTACCGGAATTGCCGTAGACTCCATCGAAACCGCAAGCCCCTGAATTACGTTGGTGCCGTGCCCAGTCTCAGAGCTTTTGGCGATGGACCGCACAGGGCGATAGGACGATGAGGTATAATACTCGGTAACCCATACGATTAAGGTCGTAACGACCAGTCCTACACAGCAGCAAACAATCAAACTCGTCGCCCCGAAAGTTAGGTTATTAACGAAAAACACTTCGTCTGGCGGAATAAGATAGTACGTCACCCCAACAATTGACAAGAGTGAGAACAGAGCAGTCGCAAACAGACTTTTATACAGCGCCATCATAATATTCTTGCCGTTACCCAGGCGGGCAAAAAACGTCCCAAGGATAGAGCTGACAACGCAGACCCCACATATCGCCAAGGGATAAAGCGTCAAAAGTTCTAAATGAATGTCGGCAAAGAATATCCCTGCCAGCACCATAGAGGCGGTTGTCGTAACAACATACGTCTCAAAAAGATCCGCCGCCATGCCTGCGCAGTCGCCTACATTATCGCCTACGTTATCTGCAATAACCGCTGGGTTTCTTGGGTCGTCCTCTGGAATACCGGCCTCTACTTTTCCAACCAAGTCTGCACCCACATCGGCGCCTTTGGTGAATATGCCGCCGCCAAGTCGTGCAAATATGGATATAAGCGAAGCGCCAAAACTGAACGCTAGCAGGGCCTCTGATATGCTGTGGTCATCTAAAAATGCGCTGCGTAGATAAATATAGTACCCGGTTATGCCTAACAGCCCCAAGCCTACAACCAAAAATCCGGTTACAGATCCGGCCCTGTATGCCAGCGACAGCCCAGCCGCAATCCCGCCGCGTGAGGCCTCTGCCGTGCGAACATTGGCCCGAACGGACACCATCATGCCTATATAGCCCGCTAGCGCTGAGAACGTCGCACCTATAATAAATCCAATGACGGAATAAGTCCCCATGAAATAGCCAACCGCCATTGCCACCACCGTCCCTACAACCAAGATGGCACGATATTCGTTGCTTAAGTAGGCCTTGGCTCCTTCTTGTATTGCCGCGGCAATCTCTTTCATACGGGCGTTGCCCGTACCAGCTTTGAAAACTAAATAGGCCGAAGCAAGGCCGTACAATAAAGCCAACACAGCCAGAAAGCAGACGATATAATAATTAGCCATTACGTTCCTCACACAAAATGTAAATAACTAATGGATCTTATCACAACAGAAGCTATTACAAAAAATTTTATGTACTTTAAGGTGCAAACTGCCAACGTTTTACCGAGTATTTTGATCTACCTTCATTAAAAGAGAAGAAGACGCTTGAGCGTTGTTGATTATTTGGAAACTTCCTGTAAGAGTAAGGAGATAGGCATTATAGATGTGGCCAACAAAGTTATAGATAGTATTCTTCTGAGCCCAAAGCATTTTAACGAACTTTGGCAATCTACATAATCTGTTAGTGTGTCTGGGAAGCTGCAGAGAAGGTACATTTCGAAATATTACCTCAGAACAATAAAAAGAGGGCCGAGGCCCTCATCTTTGCTCTCAAAAACTAAATTTCAATATTTGATTCTCAATCGACTAACCTTATTCATCCATATCGTCAAATAATCCGTCGATTTCCGTATGACCGCTGTCCATATCTCGCCTGCACTGACGCAATATCTGAAATATTTGTCTCCACATGTCACTGTGCTCCTGAGATTGATCTCTTTTCTTCATCAACGAATCAATGCGACCAAACTCCGGCTCTCCAGGATCCAAAAGACAAAGAATTCCATAAACTTGCATGAAAAACTGAGTATCGGAAATATCACCCATGCAGTATTCATCAAATGAATTGTGAAGCATCGCCTTATATACCTTCTTATCTTCCGAATTTGCGACATCACATAAAAAATTGAATGTGCCTAAAGTTCCTGGCTCAAAGTGCGTATCAAGAGAACGTTGTATCATATCAGACAGGTAAGAGTGATGGTATTCTGCCATAAAGCCGTGTGGGCCTTTTTCCACAAATGGCCTCATATGCGTAAGCTTAGAACAATCAAAATAATTTGAATATGTTCCTTCACCAGTCCCGACAGCTTCATCCGCTGTGTCTTTCAAGACACCTACAAAGCCTCGATTCGTTATATGCTGGCGTGTCTTTTGTCCCTGTGTATCAGTAAATGTCAAATCTACAAACAGGACAGTGTCCAGAGCAGCGTTACTATCAAAAGCTCCACCTAAACCTAATAAAGCAATACTACCAATCAACAAAGTTTTTTTAGTAATCATAATTTCTCCTATATAAATTCCAATAACCGTTAATAGTTTACAAAAAAATTTTTCAGAAGTCAACACTTTTTTAAAAAATTTATCCTGACGCTTGGCAAAGGCGCAGATATGCTGTTGTTTATTCAAGAGCTAGCCTTGATACATAACAAGGCTTTGGGGCGTACAGTCAGAATTTATAGCTTGGGTCTACTATTACGATCTCGTCCTTTTCGTTCCAGCCAAGTATTTTCCTGATTTGCTCGTCTAGAAGATCTGGATCGAGGGAGCGACTTCTCAGCCTGCTTACACTGTTTTCAAGCGCAGCGCTTTGTTGTTTTAAGTTGCTCAAACGATCGTTTAGAACTGTGATCTTGCTGTTCACCTGCCGCCAGGAGAATATCCCCCGCTTTCCGCAAAGAATGTGATAGGCAAAATACGCCGTCAGCCCTAAGCAAAACAGCGGTAACCAGACTTTTTTTAAAGGATGAGCACTTGTACTCACAGCCCTAATACCCCTTAACAGTGCGGTCGATTGCCCTTAGTTGCGTTAGTAGGCCTTCCAAATCATCGAGCCTTAGCATATTTGTCCCGTCGCAGGGGGCCTGATCTGGGTCGTTATGAACCTCAAGAAAAACGCCAGCAACACCGGCCGCAACAGCGGCACGCGACAGGGTTGGAATAAACTCACGCTGCCCGCCGCTTTTGACACCAAGCCCCCCTGGGATCTGTACAGAATGCGTGCCATCAAATATTACTGGATAGCCAGTTGCCGACATTATGGGGAAGGACCTCATGTCTACAACTAAATTATTGTAACCGAACATGGCTCCGCGTTCACAAAGCATGACGCTATCATTGTCGCTCTTGGCGACCTTTTCCGTGGCCTGAATAATATCCCAAGGGGCCAAAAATTGGCCTTTTTTGATGTTCAAAGGCTTTTTAGTTTTAGCCGCTGCAACTAACAAGTCGGTCTGGCGACACAGGAACGCCGGAATCTGAAGCATATCCACCACTTCCGCAACTGGCGCGCACTGATCCGGCAAATGCACATCTGTTACGATCGGGCATTTAAACTCGGACTTGATCTCTTGAAATATTTTCAGCGCTTTTTCCAGCCCCATCCCCCGACCAGAATTAATGCTAGTCCTGTTAGCCTTGTCAAAAGAGCTTTTAAATACAAAGCTAAAACCGAGCTTTTTGGTTATACTGCACAGGTGATCGGCCATAAACATAGCATGATCGCGACTTTCAACAACGCAAGGCCCAAGTATAAGGGATAATGGCAGTTCGTTACCAAACTTAACCCCACTTACGTCGACAATTTTCTGCTTGTTAGTTTGCATAGAAATTTAGGAGATTCGATTCCGCTAAATGTCCATCTGTAGAAGAAAAATATGATGGCTTGAATATGTCATAATGCTTATTTTCGTAAAACGCATTAGTATGGCCTGGCGAGAACGGCGTCTCATCTTCCAAAAACAAATAACCAGCAAAAACACATGCACAAAACACAACGATCCATATGAAAAATTTTATAACCTTCAGAAGGCGGCTTTTTTTAAGGCACTTGTCTTGGCATGGTGGAGTTGTGCACGCGCAACTGCGGACCTCTGAGATTGCCTCTTTTTTATCACTATCTAGAGCTAGAGGCCAAACATGCCTGCAGGCTTTGCACCTTACTTTGCGGCTTGGACTTAGTTTGCTGATATCCAACCTGTATTTCTTGCTGCAATTCGGGCATGTAACTGTCATAGCGCTAATATACCTGTGATCCTGTATGGCTTTATCTTACAGCCTGCGCACCTGATTTTGCAAACCCTATTGAGTCTTATCATACAACGCGGATTACTGTGGGAACTTATCACTTATTTTTCGAAAGAGGATGGTTGGCCAGCAGTTCTTCCCTGATTTTATCATTAGTTAGGTGGGTATAGATCTCGGTGGTTACGATGCTTTGGTGTCCCAACATCTTTTTCACACTTAGAATATCTGCGCCGTTGTTTATAAGGTGAGTGGCAAATGCATGCCTCATCACATGCGGCGATACTAGGCTTAGGTCTATTCCCGATGTAGAAGCCAAAGCTTTGATAATTTGAAATATACGCTGTCTGGTCAGTCTTCCTTTAGGGTGAGTCGATGGGAAAAGCCAGCTGATGCTGGTAAGATTCTGGTGTAATTTCCATTCCTTTAGCAGAAACAGAAGCTGTTCGGGAACTGGGACGATACGCTCTCGTCCGCCCTTACCGTACACCAAAACGTACTGCCCATCAAAAGCGATTGAATTTACCTTAAGGTTAAGCATCTCGCTTACCCGAAGCCCGCTTCCATAAAGAAAATGCACGATCAGTTTAGTGCGCAGCGACTCCGGATATTCCAGCGTATCGGCCGCTTGAAGCATATTAAAAATAGACTGCGTATCCAGGAATTTCGGCAAGTTTTTGGCGATTTTCGGATTATCGATATGCAGCGTAGGATTCAGGATTACTATTTGCTCTTCTGTTAGGAAATTATAGAATTGCCTTAATGCAGATAGGCGTCGACAAATGGTCCTATTAGACTTCTTTTGATCGTAAAGCATTCCCATGTAGTTTGAAATATCCACCGCTGTAACGGATGTAAGCGGTATAGAGCCGATAAACTGCATAAACGCCCGCAGATCCATAACATAGGACTTGACGGTGTTTTCTGCACTTCCATATTGACCTGTAAGGGCTTCGGTAAACAGCTCTATAAGGTTATCTTGCTGTGACATTTGTTATGAATAAGCGTGTAAAGAAACGCTACAGCAGCGCCAACACATATGGACGAGTCAGCAAAATTAAACGCCGGCCAGTGATATTCAAGAATATGCCAATCGATAAAGTCGACAACCGCCCCAATACTAAGGCGGTCAATCGCATTTCCCACAGCGCCGCCAGCAATTAGTCCAGCAGATACGGATATCGCAGACTGAGGGTTGCATACTACCCAAACAAGAAGCGCGATGGCGGCTGTTATAGCTAAAAAAGCCAATATCAGCGACCCGTCAATCTGCATATTTTGCAAAAGACCAAAGCTTATACCGCGGTTGTAGACCAGACATATGTTAAACCATGAAGTTAAGTACAATTCTTTGGGCGGCAAAGAGTTATTAAAATAATCCACGACAATATGCTTGGTCCATTGATCTAAAAATAACACTGCCGCCGTTATTAATACCGCAAACGATAAGGCTTTTAATTTCTTAGACACGAAGTATTGCTGCGCACCTGTCGCATATCTCTTCAGGATTTTGTTCAACTTCCGGCAAGACCTTCCAGCAACGCTGGCATTTCTTGCCATTGGCCGGAACAACTTCAATGCCACAAGAAATCGCCCCATCTACAACATAAGCATCTGTCGGAGGTTTAGAGTTTTTGATATCGACTGAGGAGGTAATAAACAGCTCAGCCCAATCTTTTGCCGAAAGACCTAAACCAGAAGCAGTTGCCTCTGGATCATATAGAATCACACTGGCCTGAAGGCTTGAGCCAATTACTTTGTTTTCCCTGGCGCGCTCAAGTCCGGCCGTTGCTGTTGCACGAAAAGCCTTTATCAGTTTCCACTTTGCGTCACGTTCTGGGCTATGCCATTGCGCAGGGATTACCGGCATATCCTGCATATGGATACTGTCTGCCTCAGGATGCCTGGTCAACCAAGCTTCCTCTGCTGTGAAAGACACTATCGGGGCCAGCCATTTAACAACAATTTCGAACAGAATCGATAAAGTTTGACGATATGCCTTACGCTTAGGGTCGTTATCGCCGTCACAATATAAACAGTCTTTTCTTACATCGAAATAAAACGCTGACAAATCGGCGCTGCAAAAATTGTGAATCTCGGTAACAATACGGTTAAGGGAAAAGGTTTCAACCTGCTCTCGAATAAACTTATCTAAGTATGAGACTTTGTGCAGTACCCACTTATCCAGCTCCGTCAGCAAATCATAGTTAAACGGACCATCATCAAACTGATCCAGCGCGCCCAGCATATAACGCAAAGTATTCCTAATCCGTCGGTATATATCCTCTTGCTGCTTAAGAATAGTCGGGCCGAACTTCATATCCTCAGTGTATTCGTTGTTGATGGCCCAAAGCCGCATTATATCGGCTCCGTTTTTGGTAACAATGTCCATTGGGTCAATAACGTTACCAAGCGACTTGGACATCTTATAGCCCTGCTCATCCACCACAAATCCGTGCGTGAGCACAGACTTATATGGAGCGCTGTCATAAGTCGCGCAAGCGTGTAAAAGCGACGCTTGAAACCACCCCCTATGTTGGTCCGAGCCCTCAAGGTAAAGATCGGCCGGCCACGCAAGTTCTTCGCGGTTTTTAAGGACATAGGCATGAGTACTTCCGCTTTCAAGCCAAACATCGACTATATCGAATACTTGCTCAAAATCGCTGGCCTTATATTTATCACCAAGAAAATCTTGCGCCGGGTGGCTGTACCAAGCGTCAGTCCCTTCTTTTTCTATTATCGAGGCTGTTGTGTCTATTACGGACTGGTCCTTTAGTATGTCGCCAGTTTTTTTGTCGATAAACATCGTCAGAGGCACACCCCAAGCGCGTTGTCTTGATATACACCAATCACCGCGAGAACTTACGAACGATTTTATCCTGTTATACCCCTGACTCGGCAGCCATCTTACATTTTCAATCGCCTTAAGGGCTTTTTCACGTAGATTAGTTTTGTCCAAACTTATAAACCACTGTTTGGTTGTGCGGTATATAAGCGGAGCCTTCGATCGCCACGAATGAGGATAGCTGTGCAATATTTCCTTTGCTGCCAGCAAAGTCCCAGGGCGCTTGCGCAGTTGATCAAGGATATCCTGCTCTACCTTAAAGATATGCTTTCCGGCAAATATTGGCACATAGTCGTAATAGCAGCCACCATCGTCCACCGTTTGCACTACCGGAACGCCATATTTCTTGCAAACGTAAAAGTCATCCAAGCCATGTCCTGGGGCAGTATGAACCAAGCCAGTACCTGAATCTGCGGTTACGTGCTGGCCCTCAAGTAAAAGTATGTCAAAATCATATCCCATACCTGCCCAAGGATGTTGATCGTAAAAGTCATCAGGTCCATTGTCATTGGGCTCCATCTGTCCTGAGCCCCTGCCAGGGTCAGAGGTAACATGCTTGCCGTCAATCAACGCAACGTCAAAGTTATACCCCATTCCTGCCCAAGGATGCTGGCAGACAACCTGTTTTAGCTCGTCGTGTCTTACCTGCCGAATTACAGTATGGTCACTTGCCTCGATATCCTTAAGGAAATTGTCTTTCAATTCCTCTGCGATGATCAGTTTGGTGTTTAAGTTTCTATCCTCTAAACAGCCGTTAACCGAGATAAGTAAGTACTTGATTTTATCGGAAAACGATATCGCCCTGTTACCCGGTAAAGTCCAAGGCGTAGTGGTCCATATAACACAAGACGCATCGAGCAGGTTGCTCGACGAAGCCTTTTTGATCTTAAAGGCCACATATATGCTTGCGGACTTTTTGTCTTTATACTCAAGCTCAGCTTCGGCCAGGGCGGTTTTTTCAACTATAGACCATAAAACCGGTCGCTCGCCGCGATATATGGCCCCGCTCATAAGCAGCTTGCCGAACTCGCGAACCATAATCGCCTCGTTTTTGGGATCCATGGTTAAGTATGGATTTTCCCAATCGCCCAGCGACCCTAAACGCTTGAAACTGTTTCTTTGGACATCGATCCAGTAGCTTGCAAAATCGCGGCACATCTTGCGAAATTTAATTGTATCTGGCTTATCTTGCTTTTCGTCCTTAAGTTGCTCTGCTACTTTCCACTCGATCGGTAAGCCGTGACAGTCCCATCCCGGTACAAACGGAGCGTCATATCCCTGCATTTGCTTGAACTTTATCACCGCATCCTTAAGAATGCGATTCAAGGCTGTGCCTGCATGCGGCGATCCATTAGCGAATGGAGGGCCGTCGTGCAGAATAAACTTTGGCCAGCCTTTAGATTTAGCCCGAATCTTCTGGTATAAACCAGTCTTTTCCCAACGGTCGAAGATTTCCTGCTCTTTATTTGGCAGAGCACCTTTCATTGAAAACGATGTATTAGGCAGGAAAACCGTTGATTTATAATCCATGTAAAAACCTAAATTGTTTCCGCTATATCAGCCGCCTTTTTGTAAGCATCTTCCAGCGTTCCGACCATGTAAAAAGCCATCTCTGGCAGATGGTCGCACTGACCTTCTATTACCGCTTTGAAGCTTCTGATGGTGTCATCCAGGCTTACATACACGCCTTTCATGCCAGTAAATGCCTCGGCGGCATAGAATGGTTGAGACAGGAATTTTTGTATTTTTCTTGCGCGTGCAACCGTCAGCTTATCTTCTTCGGACAGCTCGTCCATTCCTAAGATAGCAATAATATCCTGAAGAGATTTATAGGTTTGCAGAATTCTTTGAACTTCGCGAGCCACATAATAATGATCTTTACCAAGTACCCCAGGATCCAGGATTCTGGAAGTAGAATCCAGCGGGTCAACCGCAGGAAATATCGCAAGTTCAGATATCTTACGACTTAAAACTGTAGTCGCGTCCAAGTGCGAGAACGAAGTAGCCGGCGCCGGATCCGTCAAGTCGTCCGCCGGCACATAAATGGCTTGCACACTGGTAATAGATCCTTTATTCGTACTGGTTATACGCTCTTGCAGCTCACCCATTTCGGTAGCAAGCGTAGGTTGATAACCAACTGCCGACGGAATGCGCCCAAGCAGCGCTGATACCTCGGACCCAGCTTGCGTGAACCGAAATATGTTGTCGATAAACAGCAGAACGTCCTGATTCTCATAATCGCGAAAATATTCGGCTACTGTAAGTCCGGCCAAAGCAACTCTGGCTCTTGCCCCAGGCGGCTCATTCATCTGCCCATAGACAAGCGATGCTTTTGATCCTTTGCCGTCGGCTGTATTAACGCCAGAGTCAATCATTTCATGATAAAGGTCGTTACCTTCGCGCGTTCTTTCACCAACGCCCGCAAAGACTGAGTACCCACCATGCGCCTTTGCGATATTGTTAATCAGCTCCATAATAAGAACCGTCTTACCAACACCGGCACCGCCAAGCAGGCCAACCTTCCCTCCCCGTACATAAGGGCAAAGGAGGTCAATGACCTTTATGCCTGTTTCAAGAATCGTCGCTTCTGTCGTCTGGTCGGTAAGCTTTGGGGTAGATCTGTGAATGGGCAGCTTCATCTTATGTTCTATCGGCCCCAGCTCGTCAATTGGCTCACCCAGTACGTTCATGATACGCCCAAGCGTACCTTCCCCAACTGGAACCTCTATTTGATGATTCAGATTTTTAACAGGCTGATTCCTGACCAAACCATCGGTCGAGCCCATAGCGATCGTTCTTACCTGGCCGTCGCCTATATGCTGGGCAACCTCAAGTATCAACTTATCTTTACCGTTTTGCATCTCAAGCGCAGTTAGTACTGGTGGTACTTCGCCTGGAAAGTACACATCCACAACTGCGCCGATGACTCTGGTAACCTTGCCTTCAGATTTTTCCGACATACTATTGCTCCTAAAGCGCCTCTGCGCCAGAGATTATCTCTATTAACTCGCCAGTCACAACCGCCTGACGCGTTCTGTTATAAGTCAACACAAGCTTCTCGACCATCTCTTGTGCGCTTTTGGTGGCATTATCCATCGCCGTCATACGTATGCTGTTTTCACAAGCGCCGCTTTCTTTCCCTGCCTGTTTTAACTGTATCAGAAGGTTATGTTCAAGCAATTCGGCCATAAGCTTAGCTTCCTGAACAGCAAAGGAAGGAATTTGGCGGCTGATTTTATCGTTTTCGTCTTGTGGCCGCGCAAAGTCGACAACTGGCGCAATCTGCACAAAACGCAGTTCGGTATTTATCGCCGTAAGAAAATGGTTATATATCAAGAAAACTTGGTCCAGCTCTTTCTTATAGAACGCCATCAACAGCTGTTTTGTGAATGATTTGAGGTTATCACTCTTGCTAAAGAAATTTGAAGAATATCCCTCTACCCGCGCATTCGGCAGGTTTTTACGCAGATTATTAACAATCTTAGTCCCTATGCAAAAGACGCTTACACTTACTCCACGACCTAAAAACTCCTTGATACGCGCTATTGACTCTTTCGCGGTATGTTCATTAAAGCTGCCGCACAAACCTTTATCCGATGCGTAAATTATAACAGCAACGCTTTTTATCTCTCTAACCGGGCCGATCAGTAGCGGATGCTCTGCCGTCAGGCTGTTACGGCATGTCCCCAAGTATCTGACGGCTGCTCGTACAGCATTTGCATAATAACGGCCGCCCTTTGCCTCTTCTTCAGACTTGCGAAACTTCACGCCAGCCACCAATTTCATCGCAGCGGTGATTTTCTGCGTGGATTTGATGCTTCCGATTCTAGTGCGAAGGTGCTTTAGATTGGCCATCTCAGGAAGACTCGTCAGCTTTCAGTTTCTTAAGGTAATCTTCGGTAAAATCCTTCAAGAAAGAATCCAATACCTCGGCTGTTTCTTTGCTTAAAGTCTTGGTTTTTTTGATTGATTCTACAATTTCAGGATGGGCGGTCCTGATTTTTTGCAGCAATTGTTCCTCAAAGCCCTGGATAAGATTGACTGGAACGTTGTCCAGGTATCCATGCACGCCGCTGAAGATACTGATCACCTGGTCTTCCATGCTAAGCGGATGGTATTGATCCTGCTTAAGCAGCATAGTCAGATGTTCGCCACGCTCCAGCAGCTTTCGGGTGGACTGGTCAAGGTCTGAGCTAAATTGGGAAAAAGCGGCCATCTCTCTGTACTGCGCCAAATCCATTTTGATACCAGATGCTACGCTTTTCATTGATTTAGGCTGAGCCGCAGACCCCACGCGACTTACGGAAATTCCGATATTTACCGCCGGTCTTATGCCTTTGAAAAACAGCTCGGTTTCCAGAAAAATCTGACCATCAGTGATTGATATAACGTTGGTCGGAATATATGCGGATACATCTCCGGCCTGGGTTTCTATAATCGGCAGGGCCGTGAGTGACCCGCCCCCATGCTTATCATCAAGCTTAGCCGCCCGTTCTAACAGCCTAGAGTGAATGAAGAACACATCCCCTGGATACGCCTCTCTTCCAGGCGGACGACGCAAAAGCAGCGACATCTGACGATAAGCAACTGCATGCTTGGACAAATCATCATAAACAATCAAAGCATGCATACCATTATCGCGGAAATACTCGCCTATCGCGCATCCGGTATAAGGGGCCATAAACTGCATGAGCGCTGGATCCGAAGCCGTAGCCGCTACTACGACGGAATACTCCATCGCCCCAGTGTCCTCAAGGACCTTAACGACCCGAGCCACTGATGAACGCTTTTGTCCTATTACCACATAAATGCAATAGAGTTTCTCGTTTTCTGCGCCGTTCTTGAACGCTTCACGCTGATTTATAATCGCGTCAATGGCTATTGCGGTTTTACCGGTTTGGCGATCGCCTATGATAAGCTCTCTCTGCCCGCGTCCTATGGGCACCAGGGCGTCAATGGCCTTTATTCCGGTCTGCATAGGCTCATGAACAGACTTTCTTACAATAATGCCCGGGGCGTTTGTTTCAACGCGACGGCGCTCTGACGTCTCAATCGGCCCCTTACCATCGATTGGGTTACCAAGGCCGTCAACAATTCGCCCTAAAAGAGCCTTTCCCACGCCAACCTCGACGATTTGGCCGGTGCGACTGACCTCGTCGCCTTCTTTTACTTTACTATCTTCGCCAAACAGCACGATTCCAACAGAGTCGCTGTCCAGGTTAAGGGCCATTCCTTTTACGCCAGAATTAAATTGCAACATCTCGCCGTACTGCACGTTATCAAGCCCAGTTGCGTGCACAACTCCATCGCCTACGGATATGACTTTGCCAATCTCAGACAGATCGAACTTCTTGTTCAGGTCGGCCAAACGCTCCTTCAGTTTGGACGATATCTCTGCTGTGTTAAGCATAGGCTTCTCCTGTTATTGCGTTCTTAACACGCTGTAATTTGTTCTTAAGCGAGGCGTCGATCAAGCATGACCCGATCTTCAAAGTGAACCCGGCAACCAACTCGCTGTCTCGTCGCCAGTCAATCAGCAATTTCCTGCCAAACAGTTTTTCAAGATTGACCTTCAAATCAGCCAGTTCTTTGCCTTTAACTTCTTCAGCCGATATGACTTCTACACGCCTGACTTCTTGCGCAACCAGACATATCTCGTAGGCCTTTTCGATTACCTGCGGGAAAAATCCAAGCCTTTGGTTTTCATGCATAACACCTATTAGATTGCGGAAAACCTCTGGCAGGTCTTTAAGCGCGCCTTTTACTGCGTCAAACATCTCATCATACAGGTCTGCTGCGCGAAATATTTGAGTCATGCTTGGGGAAGCGCCGTCGTCGGCCTTAAATAAATCAAGCAACTCAGCCATATACTCAACGTTAGTGTCTAGATTTGCGATCATCTCTTCCGTAAGAAGTTTACTGAGCGCGCTTACATAATTGCTGATAACGGATTTTTCGAATGACATTGCTGCTTATGATACGAAAAACGCTTGCGTCTTTTTAGCATATTTAATCAGACTTTTGCAAATTTAGTATGCTAAAAATAACCAATCAAAAGGCCAAAACTACGACTTAAGGTGGCTTAGCCATAAAAATGCAACGAAGAGTTGAAGTAAAATTATAAGAATATTACTATTAAGAAATGTGCATGAGGAAAGATATGCTCTGGAGATGGATAAAGGCTGTTATTGCGTTGCCGTTTAATGTCTTGGTAGTAGCGCCCGCGATTATACTTTTCTTTGCCGGTTATCATTGGAAACTTAACGAGATGTATTTAATGATTATTGGCGCAACGTTGTTGACGATCGGGTTGTTTTTAGCCGGATGGACTATGCGGCTTTTCGCCCAGAAGGGGGAGGGAACCGCCGCCCCATGGGATCCGCCTAAGAAATTAGTCGTTGCTGGCCCATATTGTTATGTCAGAAATCCAATGATAGTAAGCGTGATAATCATGCTAACCGCCGAGTCGTTACTGCTGAATTCCTGGCATATTTTCATTTGGTCGGTTGTGTTTTTAGCAGGAAATTTGGTCTATTTCCCCTTGGTTGAAGAGAAAAAATTAGAGAAAAGCTTTGGCGTGGATTATCTAAACTATCAATGCAACGTGCCTCGCTGGATCCCAAGGCTTACAGCCTGGAAGCCCGAATAATTTAAAATCAGTGAGTTGGCGCGCTTAGATCATCCTTTCAATCCGGTTTTTGATAAAAGCTCATCCATCTTGATACTAGGAACGTTCCCGTCGGTAAAATCGCGTGGAGAAGGTTTCTATTACGGGCATCCGCAGAATAGGTTTTGGAAAATAATTGCAAGCGTTACAAACACCAATCCTTTTCCGGAAACAATCGCCGATAAAAAACAAATGCTTCTTGCGAATAAAATCGCTCTTGGGGATATATTACAAAGCTGTGATATTGAAGGCTCAGACGACGGCAGTATAAAAAATCCAACGCCAACCGACCTGTCAAAGATACTAAGTAACGCAAGCATTAAAAATATCTTCGCGAATGGAGATAAAGCCTATCG
The DNA here is from genome assembly GCA_031263535.1 of Holosporales bacterium. Classification (NCBI taxonomy): domain Bacteria; kingdom Pseudomonadati; phylum Pseudomonadota; class Alphaproteobacteria; order Holosporales; species Holosporales bacterium. The sequence goes on along the minus strand of JAISFO010000034.1, from coordinate 20,420 downwards.
ATTACTTCTCAAGTATTACGGCAAAACTTTACAAAATATTATAAAACTGCCTTCGACAAGCACTGCCAACGCAAAGTATAATATCGAAATGTTAATTACCGCGTGGAGTCAGATACTCAACTAAAAGCGGTTGTTATTTATTATCCAAATAATTAACGCCTATTGCAGCGCGGACCTGGGCCATGGTTTCGGCTACAGCAAGCTTAGCCTCGTTGGTTCCCGTCCTAAGCACGTCAAGGATATACTCTTTTTTCAGGCTTAGGCGCTTTCCGCGAATCGGGGTTAGCAGATTCTGCAAAACATCATTCAAAATGCCCTTTATGACCGTATCCCCAAGGCCGCCACGCCTGTATTTGACTTTTAGGTCCTCCAACTCATTTTCGTCCGGATGAAAGGCGTCAAGGTAAGTAAACACGACGTTACCTTCGACCTTTCCTGGGTCGCTGGCGCGTATATGATCAGGGTCGGTGAACATAGAAAAGACTTTCTCTTTTATCACGCCTGGCTCGTCAGAAAGGAAAATAGCATTACCCAAAGACTTACTGGCTTTGTTTTGTCCATCAGTGCCAACCAGCCTTGGGGTCTTACTTAAAAGCGGCTTAGATTCTTTTAGGCAATTGGTATTATAAATGCTGTTAAACCGCCTAACAATCTCGTTGGCTTGCTCGATTATAGGGATTTGATCTTCACCTGCGGGCACCAGCTCTGCCTGGAATGTTGCAATATCGGCCGCTTGGCTTATGGGATAACACAAAAACCCAACTGGGATGGTGTTGCCAAAACCCTTCTGCTGTATTTCCGCCTTAACTGTTGGATTGCGCTTAAGTCTTCCAAGGTTGACCAAATTAAGGAAATATATCGTTAGCTCAGCGATTTCAGGAATCTGGGACTGTATGAATATAGTCGTTTTTTTAGGATCAAGGCCAACCGCCAGATAGTCATAAGCAAGCTCATATATACTGCTACGTATTTTATCGGGATTGTCGAAGTTATCAGTTAGCGCCTGAACATCAGCGATCATCACGTACTGCTTATATTGATTTTGAAGATCTATCCGGTTTAGCAGCGACCCGATGTAGTGCCCAAGATGCAGACGACCAGACGGCCTGTCGCCAGTTAGGATTATCTTGCCCATACCCTGCCTACTCTTCTTCTTTGACTGAGCTATAGCTAGCGACTGCCTGAAGTTCTGTAATCGCCTTAAAACAGCCAAGCGATTTTCCTAGTATCCAGAAAATCAGCCCGCTGATTACTATAATTGTAATTATTATCACAGTTTGCCCTAAGCTGCCATGTGAATAAGCGTTGTTCGTGTATAAATCCATCATATATGCGCTTACCGCCATAACACCCGAAACAAGCAATAACTTCAGGCAGACGATCCAGCTTTTGCTAAGAATGTGCAGCTGTTTACGGCGCACCATTGCGGCATATAAAACTGCTACGTTTATCCAGGAGGAAGCCGATATAGCAGCCGCAATACCAACGTGTCCAAGGTTGATTTGGTTAAAAGCCTGAATAAAAAAGAAGGCGGATACAAGGTTGGCCGCCAGAGCGATACCGCCAGCTATAACCGGGGTTTGAACATTTTTCTGAGCAAAAAAGGCAGTGGAAAATATTTTGGTCAGTATATAAGACGGCAATCCCAAGGCAAAGGCGGTCAAAACTGGCGCGGCGTTTCGTATCTCGGCTGAGCCAAACTTGCCGTGTCCATAAAAAGCCGCGGTAATTGGCTCGGCCAAAACTGACAGCACAACTGTCGCCGGAAGAATCAGGGCCAGCCCAAAAATAATCCCCATATTGAACTGAGCGTTGCCTCTCTTTAGGTCTTTGCTCTGCAAAAATTTTGTCAGCGGCGGCAACAGCACAATACCAAGAGATACCCCCATAATCCCAAGGGGAATCTGATTAATATGATCGGTATAGTACACATATGAAACAGATCCTGATGGCAAAAACGACGCCAAGCTGATACAGCCGATAAAAACGTTGATCTGCCAAACGCCAGCGCCCACTGCGCCAGGTATAATGCGCTTGATTATCGCGAAAGCTTCCGCCGAAGGCCTTCTGGTCGTTATTCTGACATTGATTCCGTACATGTTGACATTGATCCAGAGTATCATTACCTGAAGAATACCGGCCGTCATTGTCGCCCAAGCCATCATATGCCCAACCCTTGGTAATCCGAAATAGCCAAAAAGCAGCGCTATGATCAGGCATATGTTCAGCGTCATCTGAACAGCGGCTGGTACAGCGAATTTATTGAATGCGTTCAGTATTCCGCCAAACAAAGCCGCAATGAACGATGTAATGGCGAAAGGAAAACATATATACCCAAACTCTACCGCATAGCTGTACTGCACACTGCCAACGGCAAATCCTGGCGCAAGCGCCTTTATAATGCTGGGAAAGCAAGACAGGAAGAATACAGCAAAGATTGTTAATATCAGCGCCAATTGGGACAGGACTTGCGAAGCTAATACAGAGGCGGCAATCTTACCGTCCTTGCTAAGGACGTTGGTAAACCTTGGCAGAAAAGCGGCGTTAAATGCGCCCTCAGCGAATAACTTCCTCAGCAGATTGGCAAGCTTGAACGCAACTGCAAATGCGTCGGTAATCGGCCCAGCCCCCAATACAGCCGTCTGCAGAGCGTCCCTTATAACGCTGGTTATTCTGTAGAGCGTTGTATAACCGCCTACGGTAAATATCGACTTGATTACATCCACTAAATCCGCCTCATATGTGATACACCCGCCTACTTTGTCGCCAGTTTATTTTTAACTTCGTACAAAGCATCAAGCGCTTGCTTTGGGGATAAATTATTTAAATCATACATTTCAAGCATTCCTATTATTTCAGAGTTGTTGTACTGATCGTCTTTGTCTTGCGGCTCAGATACTTCGGTTGAAACTGAGACTGATTTATCGTTTTCTATCTGCGACAGAATATCCCTTGCGCGCTTAATAACCTCTGACGGAATGCCGGCCATTTCCGCAACATGAAGGCCGTATGATTTGCTTGCGACCCCTTCCAAAATCTCATGATGAAAGATAATCTTGCCGTTCCAATCTTGTATCTTAGGGGTTTGACATTTTACTCCGCTTAGATGCTGCGCCGCATTGACAAGCTCATGATAATGCGTTGCAAACAAAGCTCTGCAGCGGTTTTTGTTGTGTATTTGCTCAAGGATTGCCCAAGCTAAAGACAGCCCGTCAAACGTTGACGTGCCGCGCCCCACCTCGTCAAGAATCACAAACGAACGCGGTCCAGCTTGATGCAAAATGGCAGACGTCTCAATCATCTCTACCATAAAGGTGGATCGGCCGCGGGCTAGCTCGTCGCTGGCGCCAATACGGCTGAATAGTTTATCAACAACGCCAATGTGGGCTTGTTTGGCTGGAACGAACAGGCCGGCCTGAGCCATAATTATTATAAGCGCATTTTGCCGGAGATAAGTGCTTTTACCGGACATGTTGGGACCAGTAAGCAGGCTGACCCTCGTTTTGTCATCAAAATAGCAATCGTTCGGCACGAACGAATTGCCGGATATGTTGTCTCGGCAGACAGCTTCTACAACCGGATGTCGGCCTTGCTTGATATATAGGGATAAATCATCGGTTAATACAGGCCGGCAGTAGTCTTTTTTCTTGCCAACCAAAGCCGTCATAGACGACAGATCCAACACAGCCAGCGTATAGGCCAATTTCCTTAGGTCTTCTGCGCGCTCGGCAATCATCCTGATTATATCGTCAAATATTTTTAGTTCTAAGATTATCGAAGCCTCATGCGATTGCTCTATTTTGAACTGAAGCTCAGCCAACTCAGTGGTTACATACCTAACCGCATTAGCTAACGTCTGGCGGTGAGTAAATACATCCTCAGGCATATAGTCTTTTTGAGTATACGGGACCTCCACATACCAGCCCCAGATATTATTTTGCCGGATCTTAAGCGACGAGATTCCGGTCATGTGTACATATTTTTCCTTAAGCTTTTCTATATGTTTATGCGACTCGTCCTTCAGGGACCTAAGCTCATCAAGCTCAGTGTTGTATCCCTGGCGTATAAACCCGCCATCTTTGGTCAAGTATGGCGGTATATCGACAAGAGCTTGCTGAAGCATCTCTTGAATATTGGAAATATCTGGGACAGACCTAACAAAGTCACCAACCTCTCCGGCGTCTTTCTCATAAACATCAACAGCTTCTGTCAGCTTTTTATGAAATCCATTAAAGATTTCTAAGGCCCCCTTGATGCTACAAAGATCTTTTGGCGAGGCGCGCATGAACAGAACTCTGGACAAGGCACGTTCTACATCAGGGCATACTTTAAGGGATTCTCGTATACTGCCGGCAAGGTCTGGGCTGCTTACAAAAAACTCAACTCCATCCAGACGACGATTCAGCTCTTGCACATCGAAGATGGGGCTTGAAAGCCTAGATCTTAAAAGCCTTCCACCTCCTGCATAAGCGGTTTCGTCAATGCAATCTACAAGACTGGCTGACCCAGGCTGGTTGGGGGCCAAAATCTCAAGATTTTTACGCGTAGCTGCGTCAATCTGTACCATACGGTCAAGATGAGCTTTAAGCGGCGGGCTAAGCCGCGGAAATTGTGAGCGCTGGGTAATAGTGAGATACTCAATCAACGCTCCACTTGCAGAGATTTCCGCCTCACTAAACTGGCCAAAGCTGTCGAGTGTTTTGACGCCAAACACTTTCTCTAGCCTAGACCGCTCTGTAATCGGTGCAAACTTCGTGTCTGGTATAGGGGTGATGCGTACCCTAATCGTCGCCATAACTTCGCTTAGCCACGGGTTATCGGATATGCTTTGAGGGCAGATGACTTCGCTGGGGATATACCTTGTAAGTTCACTTAGCAGGTCATCTTTTTTTACCGTCTCAACCAGAAACGTTCCCGTAGAAATATCGATAACCCCCAAGCCAAAGGATTCTGCAATGTTTATAACCTTTGCGTCAGAGCTGCATGGCATAATCGAGATCAAAAAGTTATTGACCTTAGCCTGCAGCAGCCCATCTTCGGTGATTGTGCCAGAGGTCGCAATTCTTACAACTCCGCGGTTCACCACCGCTTTTGATCCGCGTTTTTTTGCCTCCTGCGGGGTCTCTAGCTGGTCGCAAATGGCCAGGCGGAACCCCATCTTTATAAGGCGCTGCATATAAGTATCCAAATGTATAGCCGGAATACCGCACATCGGAATATCTTGCCCTCGGTGTTTACCGCGATGGGTCAAAACTATATCAAGGGCGGCTGACGCGACTTTGGCATCTTCAAAAAACAGCTCAAAAAATTCGCCCATGCGAAATAAAAGCAAGCAGTCAGAGTATTGCGACTTAACCTCAAAATACTGCTGCATCATCGGCGTATCGGTTGATGAATCTTGAAACAGTAGTAAATCGTTGCTCATTTCACAAAAATTACGAATTGATAACCGCTGATGCTAGCGGTATGCTGATAACCATTCTAGTATAATTTCCAAGGCGCGGCAAATGTCTAAGGTATATTTCTACTACTCATCGATGAACGCAGGTAAATCGACCAATCTTTTGCAGTCTGCATATAACTATAACGAGCGCGGGATGGAGTGCATACTTTTCACTCCCGAGCTTGATGACCGGTTCGGTAAAGGAGTAATTGCATCCAGAATCGGCCTCTCATCCCCAGCTATACCTGTAAACAAAAGTTTCGACTTATTTACCTACACTCAAGATCAGCAAGCTTCTTCGCAGAATTTGGCTTGCGTGTTGGTTGACGAGGCCCAGTTCCTTACGCGTGAGCAAGTGCGCCAATTGACTGATATTTCTGATATATTGAATATTCCGGTTCTGGCCTATGGCCTTAGGACGGACTTTCTGGGGCAATTATTTGAAGGAAGTAAGTGGCTGCTGGCCTGGGCGGATGAATTGCGTGAGCTTAAGGCCATATGCTTCTGTGGCAAGAAAGCGAGCATGAATATGCGTCAGGACAAAAACGGCAAAGCGGTTATAGAAGGTAAGCAAATCGACATAGGCGCAGAAGACAAGTATATAAGCCTGTGTCGCAGGCACTTTAAAGAAAAAGTAATCAGCGAAATCTGAACCTGAATGCGGATACTGTTTTTCGGCGACATAGTTGGGCGTGGCGGACGCGATGGGGTGAAGCGGATTCTGCCTAAGCTGCAGAGTAAATTCTCACCCGACCTGATAATCGCCAATGCAGACAATGCAGCCCATGGATTTGGTATCAGCAAAAGCGTTGCTGAAGAGCTGTTTGCTTTAGGTATAGATGTTTTAACGGGCGGCAATCACATTTGGGATCAAAAAGATTCGATCGGCTATATTGCTCAAACTCAAAGGGTGCTTCGCCCTCTTAACTACCCAAACGGTACTCCAGGGGCAGGATATGCCTTTGCGCAAACACACAACAGTACTGGCCAGGTTTTGGTTCTGCATCTTCAAGGGCAGTATGAGATGCCTCAAAAGTTGGACAGTTCGTTCAGTTGCGCCGAACAAATTCTGGAAAAATACGCTTTAAAAGGAAAAGTCGATGCGATTTTTGTGGATTTTCATGCAGAGATGACGTCCGAAAAATTGTGTTTAGGGAATTTTTTGGACGGTAAAGTCTCAGCTGTTATAGGTACTCACACTCATGTTCCCTCCGCTGATCACAGAATCTTACCCAACGGAACTGCATACATGACCGACGTAGGTATGTGCGGAAATTATGATTCAATCCTTGGTATGGAAAAACAGATCTCAATTAACCGTATGGCAAAGCAGTTCAGCCTTCCTTATAACCGCCTGACCATTGCAGATGGCGAAGCGACTGTATGCTGCGTAATGGTCGAGATAGACGATAAATCTGGGCTGGCGACCTCTATCACCCCAATCCGCTCTGGCGGGATATTGGCTTCTTGCGGCGAAGTTTGATTGAAAAATTTGCTACCGCTCGGCAAAAGTACAGATTTAAGCATCAACGTCGCATTAACATTAAGTAAATAAATGTTGTATAAGTTTTTAGGAAATATGGCAGTAAGAGTGGTTGTTGTGTTTAAGTTTTTTGTCAGTTTCTTAGTGTTGTTAACTCTCCCTCATTTTGCATCGGCAAATCAGCCAATTGAAGCGATAGTGGAAAACGAATTGATTGGCTTTTCCGGTTTTGTCTACAGCCACTTGATGACTGTCTTTTTTATCGTTGTGGCGCTGTGTGGAACTGTTTTTTTCTGGCTTATCTCAAAGCTTATTATAAAAAAACGTCTTGATGCGCGAGTCAAAACGAATGCTCGTCGAACGCATATAGTCGAAGAGTTTTTTATCGCTTGTAAGGATGCGGCGATCGCTTTCTTGCCAGCGTTGACGCTGGTGGTGACGGTTTTCCTGATCGCACATGTGTTTTGCACATATACAGCCAGTTTAATTATCATGTCCGCAGTCCGCACGTGCGCTGTACTGCTTTTCAGTTGTCTGTTGGTTCACAGGATTTTTGCGCCAAATCATGCTAGCGAGCGCCTTATTAGACTTGATGATAAAATAGCCAAAATAACAAGCACAACCATAAATGTCTTTTTAGCTATCGTCGCCACAGGTCATCTGTCTCACGACGTGATTAGCCGAACTTGCTCATGGTTTTTAGAAACTTTCAGCATCATATATGCTGTATCGGTGTGCGTATATATCATATTAGTTGCCTACAGCTGTAGCCAACGAAGCATAGGCGATTGGCTTAATCGCAAAATAAGCATAGATAAGTTAAGCAAACAAAAAACTCTGCTCAGCACCCTGTACTATGTGAACAAATATTGGGGACACATGCTGGCGTTGGTGACATTGATTGGCGGAGCATCTTGGTGCTTTAACAGAAGTGTTTCGGCAATATACTTTGTTATTAATCTCTCATTGACGCTTTTTTTGCTGTTCTACTTACAATATTTGCTGACTTCGCTAATTTTAAAAAAGGATGAAATAATTAGGAAATCTGCCCGTGGAATTTTGGGCACTAAGTTTTCCTCATATTCTAAACAACTAGAATTTGCTTTTATGGCGTTGTTTTGGTCTGCAGCAGTACTGCTTGCCTCAAAATTGTTTGGAATAGACTTGATTTCGTTGGCTGTAAATTATCACACTTGTAAAACTGTTAGCCTAATCATAGCAAACGTCATTGTGGCCGTTGCCATTTATCTAGTGTACATGGGGCTTGAGTTGATTTTGGATTACAAAGTTCATATAAAACGCGGCCGTAAATCGGATTTGCACAGCAAAACCATTATGCCTTTGTTTAAAAACACGATGCGTATAGTCGTATTTGTCCTCGGTGCGCTTGTTATACTGTCGAACTTTGGGGTAAATATCGCACCGCTTATCGCTGGATTTGGTGTATTTGGATTGGCAGCCAGCTTTGCCACTCAGGATATAATAAAGTCGTTTATTCAAGGGCTTGTTATCTTAGCTGAAGATAATTTTCTTGTGGGCGATCTTATCAGAATTAATGATTTTGAAGGTTTTGTAGAAAATTTGACAATTAGAACCGTTCATTTGAGAGAGAGAACTGGTAAACTCAATATCATTCCATATAACACCATTGTTACTTACTGTAATCTGTCACGGGACTTTAAATTTAATATATTTAATTTGCAGTTGAGCATGGACGCAAACATTGACAAAGTTGCTTCGATTTTGGATGAATGCAGCAAATGCATATCAAAAGACCCTGGGCACAATTTAAAAATCATAGAGCCAGCCCGCATCTTGGGCGTAAAGTCAATAGAAGGCAGAGATATTATCCTTCAGTGGGCCATAAAGACCTCTCCAGACCCATTTGGATATATTGGCCTGAGCATGAATAAAATGCTTAGGGCAAAATTGATTGAGGAGGGCATAAGTTTGCCAGCAGATGGCCACTTCTTATACTTTGATAAAAACAATCCACTTTGCCTGCATATGGTGGATAAAGATACAGGCAGCGGAAGTAAGAAGAAGTAGCAGACAAAACCCGTTAAATATAAATCACGCTGTTATATCGTCAATACAAATAAGGTTGATGGAAGGCTTTAAAGTGCTAGGAACCTCCCTTGAGGAAATGATCTAGAACTAGTATAAGCAGATATACAGAATGCTGAGTAAAGATTCTTACCCTAGGAAGAAAGGGGTAGCGCCAATAGTAGACTGAAGAGCCGTCCTTTTTGGGGCTTAGGCAACTAAATGTCTTGCAGAGCAAAAACTGACATAATTAGGTTAGGGCGGGTATTTTAAAACCAGGCACGGGCTTTTCAAAATACCTAACCTTAACAAGTCATAATACGCCTGAATCCAGGCGATTTTTATAATCTGTAGTAACTAAGCTTTCGTAATTATAACATTTACTTTATAACGCGCAGAGGCCATAATATAAGCTGTATACAGGGGGTGGCGGCTACCTAAATCCGGCGACTCTCTTGTTTTTGTTTTAAGCGGAGTGTAGCGCAGTCTGGTAGCGCATCGCGCTGGGGGTGCGGTGGTCGCGGGTTCAAATCCCGCCGCTCCGACCATTTTGGAGCGGTAATATTACGTGTTGGGTTTTATTTTACTGACTGTTATTTGGGTTTGTGCGGCGGTTTGTGATTTAACAACACGCAGAATTCCGAATATATTAACATTAATGTTGGCTGGCCTTGCCCTTACTTACAGATATTTACAAAGCAATTGGGCAGGTTTGATTTCACCCTTATTAGTAACCGCCGCATTAGCTGTCATCTTTCTGCTGTTCAGGTATCTTGGCAAAAATTGGCTGTTGGGAGGAGGCGATATAAAAATGCTTATTGCAAGTTCTGTTTGGTTGGATCCTGGCAATATTCCTTTGTTCTTAGTTATAACTGGCGCTTTTGGCGTTCTGCTTGCGCTTATCTACAGATCAAAAGTCTTCCCTTTTGCCCCGGCAATAGGCGGAGGGTTGATTTTGACCTTAACTATCGCTAATTTTAGCGTCTTGGATTACACCCCTTCGCTGGCTTGCGCGAAAAGTGCTGATCGTACCGACATAAACTTTGTTAGTAAAAGAGGCGATATGAAAAAAGAAGACAAATTTAATTGCTTATACATAAAAGCAAAAAGCCAACCGCCTAAAAAAATCATTATTGTTATGCATGGGTATGGGGCAGATGCGGATAATATTGCGCCGGTCGCCCAAGCAATGGCCGATGCGATAGACGACGCAGACGTATTTGTGCCGGACGGCTTTGATCCCTGTGAAGAAAATCCGACAGGCTATCAATGGTTCAGGTCAAAAGACTGGGGCGATTTAGAGGAATTGAAAATCGGCATAAATGAAGCGGCCAAAAAAATGAATGCCAAAATAGACGCTCTGCTTAAGGAATATAAGCTTGATGACTCTAACCTTTACCTCGTCGGTTTCTCGCAAGGAGCTATGATGGCTTTGCATATAGGATTACAGCGCAAAGTAGCCGGCATTATCGGCTTTTCAGGAATATTATTAGACGAAAGCGTAGTCGGTGGCGAAAATACCGCAGGAACCTCGGTTTTGCTTTTGCACGACAGTCAAGATATGGTCGTGCCAGTTTCATTCTGCACCAAAGCAGAAAACTGCCTTAAAAGGGCCAATATTTCGGTAAAGGCGATTATTTCGCAAGGCTTCGGGCATTCTATTACTCAGACCGCTTTAAGAACAGCTTGTGATTTTCTTAAAAACAGCCATCGATTATGAGCGCTGAAAAGGCCGCCCACACACCTTACATAACTTGGGACAGATTTGGGCAGTGTTTGGTTGAGTGGGACCTTATAAGGCAGGATCAGGTTGACGCCATCTTGCTTGAACAGAAGAAAGAAGGCCAGTTGTTCGGGGATTTGGCGGTTAAGCTTGGCTTCATTGATGAGCCTCGGCTGACCAAAGCAACTGCTCGGTATTTTGGGTTGCCGTTTGTTGACCTGGATAAGCAACCTATAGATGATGAATCGTCATGCATATTGACAGAGCCGCTTGCGCGTAGGCATCAGGCGGTTGCTTTTGCTTTTGAATACGACGCTGTGTGCATAGCGCTGTCCGATCCTGGAAATGTAGTTGCCAAAAATGAAATCGAACAGCTTTTGCCCGACAGATCTGTTAAGTTCTTTTGCGCATCAACGGCGCAAATAAAACACGCGCTTGATGGTCAGCGTGCCAGGTACTTAAAGCTTAGTCATAAAAATGCATCAAAAACTGTGGATGAAATCTTGGTATATGCATCGAAGAATAATGCCAGCGACATTCACTTTGAGCCATTGCAAGATGTAGTTCGCATACGAGTACGAATAGACGGCATTCTTGCTCTATACAAAGAGATACACATAGAATCCTGGCCGCAAATCAAAGGAAGGATCAAGGTTTTGGGCAACCTTAATATTACTGAATGCCGCATGCCCCAAAGTGGTCACGCTAACGTTATCTTAAGTAACCGCAGCGTCAACTTACGCATAGCCACACACCCCAGCGTGTTTGGCGAGGCGGTTGTGGTAAGGTTGTTGGATCTTAATAACGACTTGCTGTCTTTATCAAAGCTAGGCTTTCCGGATGATATAACCGCGGCTTTAAAGCGTATCATTTTCAAGCCTTCTGGGCTGTTTATCATCGCTGGGCCAACTGGGGCCGGTAAGACGACAACACTTTATGCTTTGATACATGAACTGAAGGGCAAGAAGCTTAACATCATGACGCTTGAAGATCCGGTGGAATACCAAATGCCAGGACTGCGTCAATTAGACCTACGCGAGGAAGGAATATTGACGTTTGCGGAAGGTATAAGATCGATTCTACGACAAGACCCTGACGTTATATTAATAGGGGAAATCAGGGATGAAAACACTGCCGCGATGGCGGTGAGGGCAGCCTTAACCGGAAGGTTAGTTATGGCGACTATTCACTCTGTCGATATACTAGGCGTTTTCCCTAGGCTGATGGATTTAGGGGTAACCCTGCACGATTTGTCGTGTTGCTTAGTAGGCGTGATGTCTCAACGCCTTTTGCGAAAGCTGTGCCAAAATTGTCAAAAGGGCGGCCAAGATTGCGCCGCTTGCCATGGATCTGGGTATTCAGGACGTGCAGCTATACCAGAACTACTTATTATAAACGATGATGTAAGAAGAATTATGGTTCAGCCAAATTTTGAAATGAAAGCATTTGCCGGCGTAATATGCACATACTTTGACAGCATGATGAGCTTCGCCCTAAGTCTTAAGGACAAAGGCGTTACAGATCAAAGCGAAATAGACCGTGTGTTTGGCGCCTAAAACCATTTCATACTGCAGGTCAAAAAGGTTTAAATTTACCTCTGGGCTTAAAGCGCACAATTGTGTATCATTAAGCGGTTTTATTTAAATGCCAGTAATGAAAGCGAAGAATTTCCTGTTTTATCTTATGTTTGCGCTTGTATTCTTAAGCGCTTGCAGCAAAGAAAAGCCTTATGAAGAAAAATCAGTCTATGCCATCTACAGAGAAGGCTTAGAAGCCTATAAAAAGAAAGACTTCTACGACGCAGCCAAAGCATTTCAAGAAATTGAGCGTCAGCATCCGTACTCTGACTGGGCGCCAAAGGCTCAGCTGATGTCGGCTTTTTGCTACTATATGGACCGGAAATATGATGACTCGATCCGTATTTTAAACGCGCTGATCAGCTATTACCCAAACTACAGGTATATAGACTATGCGCAGTATCTGCTGGCAACGAATTATCTTCAGCAGGTTCCAACCGCAGACCGAGATGTTGCAGATGCAATAAGGGCGCGTGACAGTTTTATCGAGCTTTCTAAGCGTTACCCAAACAGCACATATGCTCAACAGGCAATTAGGAACGTTGAGCTGTTGGACAATATCCTGGCTGCACACGAGATGCATGTCGGCAGGTATTATCAAGGTCGAAGTAACGCTATGGCGGCGTTAGAGCGCTTTAAGGTGACTATAAATTCGTTTTCGCATACTGATCAAGCCAGCGAGGCCTATTTTCGTGTGATGGAGTGCTATCTTTGCCTCGGGATAATCGAAGAGGCTCATCGTTACTATGAAGAGATGATCAGAAACACAAAAGAGTCAATTTGGACCGCTAAAGCCAAAAAACTTCTTCGTAAGTAGGTCATGCTCAGAAGCATAGCTGTACGAGACTTCATCTTAATAGATGAGGTTTTGTTAGATTTTCATTATGGTATGACCGTTATAACCGGCGAGACTGGCGCTGGGAAATCTATGTTGCTTAGCGCGATTGAGTTTGCCCTGGGCGCGAGGATTGAAACCAAGCTAATCCGCCAAGGGTGTGATAATACATCGGTCACGGTTGAGTTTGATGATTTACCACGCTCCGCTGCGGATTTACTAAGTAGCGTCGATATTGACGTGGAAGGCAATCTGATCATAAGAAGAACGCTGTCTTCAGACGGCAAAAGCAGAGTATTTATAAACGATCAGGTTATAAGTGCCAAATTTGCCCAAAGCATATTTGCCGATCTTTTGGAAGTTCATGGACAGCGCGACAGTATACTGTCCGCCGATACGCAGCTTATGGTACTGGATCAGTTTGCTGGCGTCAGCTGTGAGCGAAAAAATCTGACTAATATCTATACCAAAAAAAGCCAAACGCAAAACGAGCTCGATTCTGTTAATGACGAGCTTGAGCAGATTGCTAAAGAGCAAGACTATATAGCGTCCTGCATAGAAGAACTAGAAAGCGCAAATCTGAGCGAAAATGAAGAGGCGGAACTACTTCAAAAACGCTTAGCAATAAAAAATTCTGCAAAACTTCAAGAACTTGTTTTGGCGACCGAAAACCTTTGCGGTATCAACAACTTTATAGAGGCGCAAAAACTTGTCGCCAGGAGTATTGAGCTTCATCCAGGCCTAAAAAATACGTTTGAAGCAATTGAAGCAGCCGTTGCTTCGGTTGATGCGGTGCTGGTAGGGCTTGAGGCAATACGCCGCGAGGTTGATTCGCAAGATAAATCCGCGGATGATATCGAAGAGCGTTTGATGCTTTTAAGAGATCTTGCCCGTAAGCATAATTGCAACATAAGCTCGCTGTCCCAAGCTCTTAAAGACATGAAGGCAAAAGCTTTTGAGATTACGGCCCTTACAAAAAAACGCGATCGGATAAAAGTTACGCTGAGCGATATAATCAGCCAATACAACGAGCTGGCGGACAAGATTACAGCAAAAAGGCAAGAGGCGGCATTGACGTTATCCAGCCTTGTTAACGCTAAGTTATCAGCATTAAGGCTTGCCCAATGTCGGTTTCAGGTTTTGGTGGAAGATACACAAAAAGCGACGGCAACGGGCAAGGATACAATTACCTTTTTGACGAGTACCAATCCTGGGCTGCCAATGACCAAGCTCGACAAAATTGCCTCAGGCGGGGAAGCTGCGCGCATTATGCTGGCGATCAAAGTAGCTTTAGCCAAAACCATGGATATCCCAACCTTCGTTTTCGATGAAATCGATTCCGGTACCAGTGGGGTTGCTTCTTCTGCTATTGGTTCTATGTTGAATTCTATGTCCAAGTACAAGCAAGTGTTTGCGATAACGCACTCGCCACAAGTCGCTGTACATGCTGAAAGACATTTGCTGGTCAAGAAGTCTATGTCTGATCATCAAAACATAACCACCATAGGTTACGTCGATGGGCAAGACAGGCTGGAGGCTGTTGCGAAAATGCTGACCATGGATGATAAAGTTACGAACGAAGCCTGCTCTGCGGCAAACACACTGTTTTTTGCACGTAAAGCTTAAAGCTGGTCAATAAATTGGTATACGGATTTTACATTACTGAGCAAACAGCAACACTTGAATATACTTAACTTCGCCGGTGATTTTTCTTCCGCTCAGTATGACCAACAGAAGCGTGCAGAAAGCAGAGAACAGCAGTATTGTGTTTCCCCGATAAACCAGGTACGACAAAAGAGCCGTAGTGGCAAGTATACTAATTACCGAGAGCATTGTATAAAGTGCGAACTACATTTAACCCGTGTTAACAAGGCCATTATGAGCAGCAAAGATAATAAAAGTCTTAACGCGCCCAAGCTTTGTACACAGCGCGGCATACAAACTTTGCTGATGTTTTTGGCTATTGCGGCTATGTTTTTGATGGGCAATGCGTTGCGACCACTAAACTCGCCTGATGAGGCGCGTTACACGGAAATCCCACGTGAAATGTTGGTTTCTGGTGATTTTA
This sequence comes from Holosporales bacterium, assembly GCA_031263535.1. NCBI lineage: Bacteria > Pseudomonadati > Pseudomonadota > Alphaproteobacteria > Holosporales > Holosporales bacterium. Next base: position 5,245 of record JAISFO010000034.1, on the reverse strand, counting down.
TAACGCCGCGACTTAATGGAGTTAAGTATTTCGAAAAACCTCCGCTTTTCTACTGGATGCAGGCCGGTGCGATAAAATTGTTCGGCATAAACAATTGGTCAACCAGGTTATGGCATGCGGTCATTGGTGTTTTAGGCTGTTTTGCGGTGTTTTTGGCCGGCAAATTTTTGCTTTCATGGCGCGCAGGCATGCTTTCGGCTGCGACTTTGGCCAGCTGTATTATCTACTATGCGCTGGCGAAATTCGTTTGCCTGGATATGATATTTTCGGTTTTCTTCACCATTTCGCTGCTTTGTTTTATGTCGGCCTTTAATAAAGCCAGCGAGGATAGACGTCTATTTAACACACTGGTATATGGCGGCTTTGGTTGCATGGGGCTTGCTTTCCTAACCAAAGGGCTGATTGCAGTTGTGCTTCCTGGCATTATTCTGGGCGCTTTTATATGCGTTACTCGTCAATGGAAATACCTTAAGCTTATCAAGCATCCCGGCGTACTGCTGTTTTTGGCGATAGCCCTACCTTGGCATGTAGCTGTAGCGATGAGGAATCCAGACTTTAATTATCAGTATTTTATTTATGAGCACTTTATTCGCTATACAACCACGATCCACAACCGTTTTCAGGCATGGTGGTTTTTCCTGCCGATAACCGCGATAGGGATTTTGCCATGGACAGGGATCTTACTGGCGGAGTGCTCAGGCGCCGTAACAAAGATAAAGACTGTCGATAAAAACATGTTGTTCCTGCTGATATGGTTTATGGCACCGGTTGTTTTCTTTTCGTTCTCTGGATCCAAGCTAATCCCTTACATACTACCGGCAATTCCTGCTGCAAGTATCATTATCGCTATAAGGCTGGACAGGTTAATTGAACGCCAGATCCTGAACATTCCCTGGTGGTGCGTACTGATTGATGTGACGCTGGGGTGCGGGGCCTTATTTTTTCTGGCACGCGAGGGATTTCAGGACTATAAGCCGCCAGAGCTTATATATATGTTGGTTTTTGGCGGAAGCGTTTTACTGACCGCCGCTGTTCCGTATTTCACCAAAAAGTCCAGATCTTTCGTAACGTGCAGACTGATTTTTGTATGCTGTGCGTACGCTTTCCTAAATTACGCGATTCCTTCTGTTCAGGAAAATAATAAGCCGAACATCATACCTCTGATAAGGACCATACAAGCAAACAAAGCAAACGGCGATTTAGTATTTTGTTTTTATGGCTATTACCAGGAGCTTCCGCTTTACATGAAAGAATTTGTCGGCCTTGTTGAAAGCTGGGACGAGCTTGAATTCGGGGCTTGTTCAGAAAAAGTATTCGACAGGTTCTTAACTTTTCAACAGTTTTGGGACCTTTGGGATGGGGAAAAAAGGATTTTCGTGATTATGAAAATGCGAAATTACGAGATGTTCTGGAAAAACCGAAGACATCACGTACTAGCTTGTGATAAAAGAAACATAGTCTTAACTAATCGCTGACAATGGAGAAATTGTTTCTTATCTGTTTGCTTATGTTTCAGATAACGCTGAATGCGGGAACACAGATTATTCTGAAGAGCGGGGTTAATTCGCTGTCATTCGATCTTACTAAGCGCAGTTTAGCTCAGATTTTGTTTGAAACCATCACTAATTGGTATGTTGTGATTGGCGTGCTTTGCTACGGCTTAAGCTTTGGTATTTGGCTTTATTTACTTTCCAAGCTAGAAGTCAGCTACCTTTACCCGATGGGAAGCATATCTTATGTTATTGCGGCTGTGGCGGGATACTATTTACTTAAAGAAGATCTTTCGCCCGTAAGAATTGCCGGCATATTAGTAATAGTTATTGGGGTGTGTTTAGTTGCAAAAAGCTAAAAGACAAAATATGCATAACGAAGACTTTATTCCTCTTGCAATCCCGTCAATAGATGAGGAAACCATAGAGGAAGTCGCCAAAGTCTTGCGATCTGGTTGGTTAACGACCGGGTCGATTAATGAGCGTTTTGAGCGTGCTTTGGCTGACTATATGGGGGCACCTCTTGCTATGACGGTAACTTCTGGGACGGCTGGGATTCATCTGGCGATTATGGCGGCCGGTATAGAGCCAGGCAGTGAAATCATCACAACACCATTTACTTTTGTCGCAACCGCTAATGCGATTGTCCATGCAGGTTGTGTGCCGGTGTTTGCTGATATCGACCTTAATACTTTGAATATCTCTCCCAAAGCCATTGAGGATAAAATTACCAGCAAGACCAAAGCAATCATACCTGTTCATTATGCTGGCGTTCCAGTAGATATGGACGCTGTTTATAAAATCGCCGCATCACATAACCTTAGGGTTATCGAGGACAGCGCCCACGCCTTTGGCACAAGCTATAAAGGCAAAAAGATTGGCAGCTTTGGCGATATTCAGGTATTCAGCTTTCATCCAATTAAAAACATAACCACTGGCGAGGGAGGGTGCGTAGTTTTCCGCAACGAGCAAGAGGCCGACCTGTTTGCCCAGATACGGTTTCATGGCATCAATCGCTCTATCTGGGACAGATTCAAAAAGCAAAGTGGAAGGCTGGATTATGACGTTGTGTGTCCAGGCTATAAATTGAACATGTCTGACATACAATCTGTTATTGGGCTGTATCAGCTCAAGCGAGTTGATGAAATGAACGACCGCCGCCGTGAAATCTCCGCTAAGTATTCTTCTGCCTTCGAGGGCTGGGATAAAGTCTTTGTGCCAGATAAAGCTCTGTACGATTTTACGCGTTCAGGTCACTTGTTTCCGGTACTGTTGGATCTTAAAAAAATCAGCCTCAGTCGGGATGAGGTCATAGCTCGCCTGAAAAAACACAATATCGGCAGCATAGCCTACTACTATCCAGTACATCTGTTCACTTACTACAGAGAGAAATTCGGTTATAAACTAAATGATTTTCCTGAGGCTGAGGACGCTGGTTGTAGGGTAATTTGCTTGCCAGTCTACCCTGATATGACAGAAGATCAGCAGGATCTTGTCATCGACACATTTAAAAAGATCCTGGAAGAATGATGCTTAGGAAAACGCCTTATATCTCTGTAGTAATACCCATATATAACGAGGAAGAAAGCATAAGTGAGTTGTTTGACCGCTTGTTCGGAACTTTGAACTCTACGGGCAAGAGTTATGAGATAATCTTCGTAAACGACGGCAGTAAAGACCGCTCTGCACAGATACTTGCAGACATCTTTCAAAAACACAAAGATGTCGTACGGGTAATAGAGTTTAACAATAACTATGGCCAGTATATCGCCATTTTTGCTGGGTTTGAGCATGTCCGTGGTCAGGTCATAATCAGCTTGGACGCCGATCTTCAAAATCCACCTGAGGATATATCAAAATTACTTAAAAAAATTGACGAAGGTTACGACCTTGTGGGCGGGTATCGAGAACATCGTCAGGACAGCTTATACAGGACCTATGTGTCCAAGTTTGTAAACGGAATGCGAGATAAGCTGACTGGCCTTCATATGCGTGATCATGGCTGTATGCTTCGCGCCTACAGCCGTGATATCGTCGACCAGGTAATAAAAACCCGTGAAGCCTTTACGTTTATAACGGCTATGGCACAAAAATTTTCCAAAAACCCAATCGATATTCCCGTCCGCCACAGTGAGCGTAAGCGTGGAATATCGAAATATAACCCATACAAATTAATCAGAATTGGATTTGATTTGTTGACTGGGTTTTCATTGATTCCCTTGCAAGTGTTCACCTTGGTCGGGGTACTTACATCCCTACTTAGCGGGACATTAGTTGTCTACCTGGTGATTAGGCGTATTTTCATCGGCCCTGAGGTCGAAGGAGTTTTTACCTTATTTGCCCTTTTGTTTTTTATGATGAGCGTTCTGATAACCGGCATAGGTCTTATAGGGGAATACGTGGGAAGGGCTTATCTTTCGCTGTGTAACCATCCGCGATACGTAATAAAAAAAATAATTGAGAAATAAGGATTAGCACATGAAGGTTTTGATACTTGGTATTAACGGCTTTATCGGCAGCACGCTGACAGAAAAGGCCCTTAAGGACACCGACTGGCAGCTTTATGGCATGGACCTAAGGTGCAATTGGCTTAAAGATTACCTTTCCCATCCACGCCTTACCTTTCAGGAGGGCGACATAACCATACACAAAGAATGGATTGAGTATCATATTAAAAAATGCGACGTTGTCTTGCCTTTGGTGGCCATCGCTACTCCAGCGACCTATGTCAGCGACCCCTTACGCGTATTTGATTTGGATTTTGCCGCCAATCTTGAAGTAATCAAACTGGCAGCCAAATATAAAAAGCGCATCATTTTCCCGTCTACTTCCGAGGTTTACGGCATGTGCCAGGACTCAGAGTTCAAGGAAGAAGAGTCCAACCTTATCGTAGGTCCTATCAACAAACAGCGGTGGATATACTCCTGCTGCAAGCAGCTACTTGACCGCGTGATATATGCTTATGGAATCAGGGATGGACTTAGTTATACTTTATTTCGTCCATTCAACTGGATCGGCCCCAGGCTTGATTCTATTGGTAAGCAAAAAGAAGGCGGATCGCGCGCGCTTAGTCAGTTTATAAGCAACATCCTTTATGACGGTGAAATTAAGCTGGTCGATGGAGGAAAACAGCAGCGCTGCTTCACTTACATTGATGACGGCGTGTCTGCCTTGATGAAAATTATAGAAAACAAAGACGACTGCGCCAAAGGCAGGATATTCAATATAGGCAACCCGCATGAAAGATACTCAATTGCCGAGCTGGCTGAGAAGCTGTTAGAGGTTGCCGTTACCGTTCCGCAATTGAAGGATAAGGCGTCGCGAACAAAGATTATCTCTGTGCCAGGCAATGATTATTACGGAGGGTCTTATCAGGACACCAATCACCGGGTACCGTCGATCGAAAACGCCAAAAAGTATCTTAACTGGCAGCCTGTGACCGGGCTTACTGAGGCCATAAAACGTACCTTAGAGTTCTATTTTTAGATTGCAACAAATCCCCTGGCACAGTAGATTTTGCTGGTCGAATGCCGGGCTAGCTCAGTTGGTAGAGCGGCTGATTTGTAATCAGTAGGTCGTTGGTTCAATTCCGACGCCCGGCACCATTGAAATTACTTAGTTTGCTGAAGGTTTTGTTTTTTTATAATTGTAGGGATATTGAAGATTTATCCCACTGAGGTCCCACGTTTTATGAGTGAGGGATGTAGTTGTTGAATTGAGTTTGCCTTGAGGAGATTTATTCTGTAGATTGCCGT
>JAISFO010000033.1 GCA_031263535.1 Holosporales bacterium | reverse complement strand
AAGCAGATTGAGCTTGAAGGTAAGAAGTGGGGATTTCGTGTGATGGGTGTTTACACGTTCTAAGCTTCTTAGGATTTTAGAGTATAAAAGCCCTTGCCTCATGAGGTAGGGGCTTTTTGGTTTAAATAATAATTGTTTAGTAGGGTTACTAACTAAGGCGGACATGAGTAAAGGTGAATCATTACAGATATCTAAATACTCAGGCAAACTAGCTAATAAACTCAATAATATGTCGCTAAGGCGGCACCTAGAAGGCTCTGAGGTTTCATCGGTTGCCAATTTTGCAAACTAAATGCTTCTCTTTGTAAAATCAATGACCGCTGCTGGATTAGCGCTTAACTGTTTATTAATGTATGCGGTTAGGAAAACTTTGCAGTTTCTAAACCATCTCAAGCATTTAGAAAGCTTCGATGATTCAGTATTATATTTACTGAGAGTGGCCCTGAGGCCTCCGAGCCGTCGCTGAAACGATATACTATAAAATTTACTTAACCATCTAAAGAATCACCATGATGACTATCGCATTTTTCAGAAGATCCTTCTGTAACCAATGCAATATCGGCTAGCCTTTTCAATAATAGAATTATCGCAATGTTTAAGTTTTAGTATAGCGCAAAACTGCCAATCATTAGCTATAGGGCTTTCTATCTAATTCCAGCGTGGTTTGCGCCTATCATGACTACACTCATGAAATATCTGAAGGAAGATTACAACATATTGAGCCATTAACGTAATGGATTCTTATATTTCAATTTTCACAAAGAGGAAGAGGCGTGAATGAAGGAATCATCACGCCTCTTGGTCTTCGGCATTTGATCTGAAAGAGCGTTATTTACTATCTAGCTCAGGGTTATGTTCTATTCCTAAAATCTCCCGCAAGCGAGTGGCTATTGTAGCATCGGCAGACAACAACCGTGATGCTTGCGACTCCCTAGCAGCATTTACTTCTGGACTTGCACTAAATGGCATAAGATGCTTCAGCATAAATTGATCTGAAGACGGAGCCTTAGGCAAATCGTCAGCAGCAACAACCAGCGCAACCTCTACATCAGTAAAATCCTGGCCTAGATAATATGCAACAACTGAACGCCAACCATCGATGTATAAAGTATCAAAGGTCGTATCTGCAATATCACATTGATTGCTCGAATATGACACTAAACTACGATCTGCCAAGATGGGGCGCCCTATCGCCAAACCTTTTAAGAACGCATGCATTGGTTCTTTATATTTCGGATCAGCTCTCTGCTCTATATAAACTAAATTATTTACTAATAAATCATAATCACCCATCAGCATTGGCACGACGGGTACATACCCAACTGTATGAAATAGATACATTTCAAGCCTTATCGATTGCGGGTTATCGCCGCGATTAAGAAGTATTGCTTCTATCATCGTATTAGTCAGAGCAGATAAAAATTCAGCGGTAATGCTTCCTAATGGATAAACTACTGCATTTAAAGCATCGCATAACTTGCCAATTGAGATTCTATCGTTAGCAACACCTTTTGCTGGAATTAAAAGATAATCTACGAACTCCTTCTGCGCATTGGGTTCTAATAGATAATAAGCCTTAAGTAGGCTGGTAGGTGTGAAATTATACTCATCCAACATCGCAGAAAAAATTGACTCTCGCTCACTATTCCTTGGAGGTAAAAACCTAGTTAATGTTGCAAAAGTTATCTCTATTAGATCAGGATTATAGTATCCCGCTTCCTCGAAGCTAGCCAACACAGAAGGCATACTCAATCTCAAAAATAAAGCTGCCCGGTCTCTATTTTTTGCTATAGCCAAAGATTGTTTAGCTAAATTTAAATCTGAGCCAGCTTGTTGAACATCGTCCGCTGTAGCCTGGCTTGATCTATGCTCGGCTTTTTTTGTTCGCAATTGGTCGCGTCGCTCTGACACTTTATCATCAGCTTGTTGTCTTTCGTCACTTACAAAAAACCGCACATCTCTCGCTTGAGTGAAAAAAACCTCACGAGCTCAAGATCAGGAAGTCCTGCAAATAACTTCATTGCATTTTTCGAAAATAGCTGAAACTTATTTTGTATTTTTTTTAAACTCACCCGATTGGTTCTGCGCTTTTTGGAAAAAACTAGCTATCTCTAAAACAGTCGTTGCGTCTTGTGGATTTCCAGCAATACGAACTCGTGGAAACACCTCAGTTTCTGCTTCGCTCTGGGCAAATGAATCGCCTGCCGTCTTTATTCTCTCAGGACGTCGAAACATTGCATCTACTGTTGAGCCGCTAAAGCAGCTGAAGGCTACAGCCGCAGCGTTTGCTAATAACAATTTCTTATTCATTTTATTCTCCTAATGTTAAAATGCTAACGATGTACTTATATACTATATCAATATCATTTGTCAATAACTTTTTTAAAAAAAATACTAAACAAATCATTAAAAGTTTTGTGCAGCGCCTCTTGTGCTAAAAATCAAGCTCATTAAAAGCTAAATCAGCCTTCTGTTTGCAAATCACCTCATCAAAGCATTGCCGCAATCTTTTTTTTACGAAAAAGCCCTAACATCCCATTATAACGCGTAAACAGCCTTGCTAAACATATCTATAGCGGATAGTTTTGTGGGCATGGAGCTAATAGAGCAATACATTATCACACTTAACGAGTGGATTTGGGGATGGCCGCTAATAACGCTGCTGCTTGGTGCAGGAGCTTATTTTACCGTTAAACTTAAAACACTTACGCTCGCCAATTTGAAGCTTGGCATTAGATACGTTTTTGAGAAAGAAAACCACAGCCACAGCGGCGATATTTCAAGCTTTGCGGCCCTATGTACAGCGCTTTCGGCAACGCTTGGTACCGGCAATATTGTTGGCGTTGCGGTCTCTATAACCGTAGGCGGGCCTGGCGTGATATTCTGGCTTTGGGTTTCATCTCTGCTTTGCTTATCCATTAAATATGCTGAAGGCGTGCTGGCCATAAAATACAGAATAACCAACCAATATAAGCAAATTATAGGCGGTCCGATGCGCTATATAGAGGTTGGTTTAAAAAGCCGATTGCCTGCAAAAATGTATGCCCTGTTCGGGGTTTTTGTGGCCATTCTTGGGATAGGGACGCTGGCGCAAAGCAACTCTATAGTGGCAGCGGCAGGAACATTTGGCATGTCGTCGACCATTGCCATAACGCTGCTTAGCGCCATAGTTGTTGCCGTGACCATAGGCGGGCTTAAGCGTATATCTCAAGTCGCTCAGCAGATTGTCCCAATCATGACCGTGATATATATCGGTGCCGCGATTTTGATATTGCTGCTGAAAATCGACCAGATACCGCAGGCTTTTTATCTGATATTTCAAGGAGCTTGCTCTCCTCAAGCGATTTTAGGTTGTGGGGCGGGGGTTACTGTTGCAAACGTTGTGCATATAGGAATCAGCCGAGGTATTTATGCTCATGAATCTGGCCTTGGAAGTTCGGCGATCGCTGTTGCTACAGCGAAGACAGACTCTTCTGTCAAGCAGGGCTTAATATCAATGGTCGGGGCGCTTTTATCTGTCGTTGTGTGCACTATGACAGGGTTGGTTTTGCTTATAACAAACGCTGATACTGGATTTTTCAGCGTTACAAGAAGCATAGACGGCAATCTGCTGACCTCATGTGCTTTTGTGGCTGGGCTTGGCATGGGCGAGTTTGGAAAATACATCGTTAGCCTTAGCATCATCTTCTTTGCATTCACCACAATAATAGGGTGGAACTTTTATGGAGAAAAATGTATTCAGTACTTGCTAAATGATAAGTATGTTATTCCCTATAAAATCGTATTTGTATGTTGCCTAATCTCAGGGGCTTTTTTGAAAATCGATACGGTCTTTGTGATTGCGGATATAGTGATTGGCCTTATGATAATCCCCAATGTACTTGGAATTATTGGCTTAAGGAAAGAGCTTACAAAGGAAAGCCTTATTTCTTAAAATAGGGCCTACTGTAAAGCCGCCATCATTCTTTCAAGCGTGGTGATGTCATATCGGCCTGAAATAACTTCTGGATTATCGATAATGCGCAAATGCAGGGGAATAAGGGTTTTTACTCCAGAAATAACGTATTCGCTTAGCGCGCGTTTAAGCCTGGCCAGGCACCTTTTCCTGTTTACTTCATAAACAATAAGCTTGGCGGCCAAGCTGTCATAATACGATGGAATCTTATAGCCAGAATAAAGATGGCTGTCGATTCTGACCCCTGGACCGCCTGGGGAGTGATAACTGCTGACTAGTCCTGGCGAAGGAGCAAAGGTATCGGGGTCTTCTGCATTAATCCGACATTCTATGGCATGACCGGAGAGCTTTACGTCTTGCTGAGAGAACGATAGCTTGTCATCTGCGGCAATTTTGATCTGCTCTTGCGCTATATCTATGCCGGTTATTTGTTCGGTTATTGGGTGCTCTACCTGAAGGCGAGTATTCATCTCTATAAAATAAAAATGGCCGCTAGCATATAAAAATTCAATCGTTCCAACGCCACGGTATCCAAGCTGCTTAATTGAATTAGCGACCAGTTTACCAAGCTCAGCTCGTTGCTCAGGCGTAATAACGGGGCTGGGCGATTCCTCAAAAACTTTTTGATGCCTGCGCTGCAATGAGCAGTCACGCTCACCCAAGTGTATAACATTGCCAAAGTTATCGGCGATCACCTGAATCTCTATGTGCTTAGGGTGCGGCAAGTATTTTTCTATATAGACCTCGCTGTTACCAAAGGAAGCTTCAGCCTCGCTTTTGGCCATTTGGATGGCCTCAGCTAATTCAGACTCGCTACGGACGATCTTCATGCCGCGGCCACCACCGCCGCTTGTAGCCTTAATCAGGATGGGATAGCCGATATTACGGGCGATACTTTGTGCTTCAGGTAAACTGGATACGCCGCCGTCAGATCCTGGAACGATTGGGATACCCAGCTTAGCGGCGATTTTTTTAGCCTTAACCTTATCGCCCATATCTGTAATGTGCTGAGGCGAAGGGCCGATGAAAACCAAGTTGTGATCCCTAACAATCTCGGCAAACTCGGCATTTTCGCTTAAAAATCCAACACCTGGGTGTATAGCGTCAGAATTAGTTACCGTTGCGGCGGTAATGATAGCCGGTATATTTAAATAACTGTCTTTGCTTAAAGGGCCGCCTATACACACGCTTTCATCGGCTAAGCGTACATGCATAGAATCAGCGTCGGCGGTAGAGTGCACAGCAACTGTATGAATCCCAATGTCGCGACAAGCACGCATAACCCGAAGGGCAATCTCGCCGCGATTGGCAATGAGTATCTTTTTAAACATCGACGGGTGAACCTAAACAATGACTATCAAAGGTTCACCATACTCCACTGGCTGTCGGTCTTGTACCAAAACCTCTTTCACAGTCCCTGATTTTGGGGCTTTGATCATGTTCATAACCTTCATGGCCTCGATCACCAGCAAAGTCTGACCTTCGGATACCGTTTCACCAACCTTCACAAATGGATCCGCCCCTGGAGACGGCGCAACGTAAACAACACCTACCATAGGCGACCTAATGGCTTCGCTTTCTGTGCCTACCTCATCGGGCTCTGATGTTGATTGGGCGGTTGTTGCTGTGGAAAGGGTGGCTTCAGGCTGAGCCTCCTGCGGCAATTGCACTATGGCAGAAACAGCAGCAGGGGCGGCCAATGCAGCATTTACCACCTGCACATTCTTGGCAACCCTTATGCGTAGATTGTCAAGCTGATACTCAATTTCGGTTAGTCCTGTCTCTTTTAACAGATCGGCAAGCGACCGAACTGCTTCGGCATCGATTTGATCTTTTTTACTTTCCATATCTTTAAATTATATATGAAAATCAGAGGACAGGTCTATTGCTTAGTCTGCGGCGTAGGCGTGGTAATTTCTGGTTGACCAACGATTATGCAGGTTATTTTGTCTGGATCGATCAGTTTTTTGTTAAACACATCTTGAATATCTTGCAAAGTTAAAGCGCTGACCTTAGCCGGATAATCGTATAAGTATGACAAAGGCAGCCGAGCCACATGCATGCTCATAAGATAACTCGCAAGCGTTTTACAATTAGAAAATGCGTTATAAAAATCCTTTAACAACTGTCCTTTAGCTAAAGCAAGCTCATCTTCTTCGATTTTTGAGTTGTCTTTCTTGCTGGCATCAAACTTCAGTTTATAAACAACATCTTTCATCATATTGACAACTGTATAGGCTGTTTTGTTGGAAGTTTCCCCAATCCCCACAAGCATGTCTGCATTAACATAATTCTTGACGTTAGTCATAATATAATAGGCCAGCCCTTCGTCTGCGCGGATTTTTTTAGCAAGTCGAGAACATTGATACGGTCCACCAAGTATCACATTCGCTGCTCGATAAGCCACGTAATCCGGATGACCAGTAGAAATTCCTTCTGTATAAAATGCTATAATTGATTGCTTTGTGTCATTATGTACAATCTTCAAGTCGCTAGAGCACTTTGGAGTAACTCGCGCAAGTGTTTTGCGTTTTCCACCAGACGGCACATCAGCAAACAGACGATCAACCAAGTTGACAGCCTCCTTGGCATCAATATTGCCAACTAACACTACAAATATATTTTGAACATTTAACACCGACGACCAAAACTTTCTTAGTACGTTTCCGCTTACACGTTTATAAGTCTCTTCTGTCGGCAACCTTCCATAAGGATGCTTAGGAAAAGCAGATTCTCTAATTGCCTTTCTTGCCAAATATTTTGGATCTTCTATTAAAGATTTATATTTATCGCACAGCTGATTAACAGCAATCTTAACCAGCTTATTGTCAAATGTTGGTTTGGTTATTACGTCTTTTATTATATCGGCAGCTTTGTAAAGCGAATTTTTAAGGGCCGTAACGCTACAGAACATATCGTCATCAGATGCCGAAAAGAAAAGCTCAGCGCCTAAATTAAGCAAAGCTTTATTGATATCCATTTTACTCATATTACCGGCACCATCGCGAATGGTTTTGGTAAGGACTTCCATAAGCCCCTTTTTGTCATCCGACTCATACGCGCTACCCAAACCTGCGAATCTAACTTTCAAAGCAATCATCGGCGTTCGATGATCTTCATAAAGCCAAATTTTGATGCCATTTTTTGCCACAAGCTTTTGGACGGCTATAACTGGTCGATTCTGAGCCTCTTGAGCCGGCGGCACGCCTTCATCTGCGCATATCACCGAGGAGGTCAAAACGCCAAGCACAACAAGCACATATTTTTTCAATGAAACCATTGCGTACTATCTCCTTCCGCCCGCAGAAACTGCAGAAAATTGCGAATCTGGCCACATAACAACAACCGCCACTGGTGGGCGCATCAAACATTCTCTTGCAACCTGATTAACAAAATCCACGGTCAACGTTTTTAGAATATCTAAAATCTTTGAATAAGAATCGTTTTCAAACATAGCCTCGAAATACCGTCCTGACGACATATAACCCTGCATTGCATACATGATGGATATAACGCGTCTGTTTCTGGCAAGATCAAACTCTTCAACCGTTAAGCCACTTTGGCATTTTTGTTTAATCGCCTCCAAAAGGCGTTTTTCAAGGATGTTCATCTTGGTATTGGGTGCAGGTGACGCAGCGATTTCAATTCTGTAAGGGTGCCTCAAGTTCATCTCAGCTGACAACCCTATTTTGGCCGCAATCTTGTGTTTTTCAATCAATTCTTGATACAGCCAGCTTATATCATCACCAGCGATTGAGTTAAGAAACAGTTCCAGCGCAACAGCCCGCTGTAAATCTTTATTATAGCAAACATCCGGCTGCCAAATCAGCGATACAACGGGATGCCCGAACTGATTGTTGTACTTCTCAAGCCGCAGAAAGGTCTTGCTAGAGTAATGTTTAGCGTTTTCTTCATCGTAAGCTTTGCTGGGTGCCGCCGACCTTGGAATGTCGCCAAAATATTTCTCGACCAACCGCACTACTTGATCGAAAGACACATCCCCAATGACGATGATTTTGGTGTTTTCAGTACAGTAATGCCTCTGTTTAAACAGCGTTGCGTCATCAAGGGTCAATTCGCTTACTTCAGGCAACCATCCAGCTATCGGCCGTTGTAACGGAGTTCCAAGACATAAGGCATTCGACAGATAATTGGACAACAGCTCTTTAACCTGACGTTCGTACATACGCACCTCTTCCAGTACGACACTACGTTCGCTTAACGCCTCTGCAGGAGGAACCGCGCTTTCCTTAAACCTATTTGATTCGATATCTGCAAAAAGCTCTAAGTGCTCCTTAGGTCCGTACTCCCAGAACACGGTGCGATCCAGCGCAGTATAAGCATTTATAGTTGCAGAGTTTTTCAGCAAATCGCCCAACAACTTTTCCTTTGGATATTTGGTGGTTCCTTTGAACATAAGGTGCTCAAGATAGTGGGCAACGCCGCTTTTCCCTGCCGGATCGTCCATACTGCCCGACATTACACATACGGAGAAGTACACCATAGGGGCAAAGTGATTCTCAAAGACCAGCAACTCTATACCGTTTGCTAGCTTAGTTTTTTTGGCTTTCTTGGGATCCAGGTCAGAAAAGTCTAATTGAAAATTTTGAGCGTTTTTAGTCTTATCGGCCGCAGGCTTCTGCGCATTGCACCAACAACCGCAGATTTGATATATAGCCAGAAGAAAGCAGAAAAATCCCCTAATCATTCTCTCCCTCATTTCCAATAACACCAAAACACCCTAGAACAGTCTGGCTCTAACATACGTGCCTTCACTTAGACGACTTGCGTTTCTTTTTCGTATCCTTTTTCGGCAAGATATCTTCACCATTTTCTGGCGCAGGACAATCATAAGCATCAGGAGGAACTATCAGCGCGTTATCTTTAATTTGGTAAACATTGGTTGCCCGGATTCCCATTTTCTCAAAGGCTTTGCAGCCGCTTAGTAAAAAGATAACGCAAAGCAAAAGCACCCTTAAAATCATATTGTTCCTACACTGATAAACTGTAATATCTTGGCTTTAAGGTATCTCAACGATCTTTTCTTTGCAACATGGATGTTTTGTGTCATAAAATACAATTGGGCGAGAAAGTTGGGTGATTGCTGCAGTTTTATGCAGAGGAAAGTCCGGGCTCCACAAAAGCAAGGTGCCAGATAACGTCTGGCGAGGGTGACCTCAGAGAAAGTGCCACAGAAAATATACCGCCGGGTTTGCGCTCGGTAAGGGTGAAAAGGCGGGGTAAAAGCCCACCACGCCGTTGGTAACAGCGGCGGTAAGGCAAACCTCACCTGGAGCAAGACCAAATAGGGGCATGTGTCAGTTTTGACGTGCGAGCTTTTGCGCATATCATGTCCGGGTTGGTTGCTAAAGCCAGGCGGCGACGCTTGGTGCAGATGAATGATTACCGTCACATAGCTTGGAAGAGCCATGTGCTACAGAACCCGGCTTACAGACTTTCTTTCCACCAACATTTTAAAAGGCGCTTGATGCGTAAGGTCGTTTTTTTATTGCTTTTATGCATGCCTTGTTGCTGGTGCACGGCGGATGATACTAAGATTGACTACATGAGCCTGCGTTCGCAAAGCGTTAACATGCGGGTCGGGCCAGGGAAACAGTATCCGATAATATGGCACTATAACGTCATTAAACTGCCTGTATTGGCTTTAGCTCACTTTAACGACTGGGTTAAAATACGCGATCATGAAGGGACAGAGGGCTGGGTTCACAAAAACTTTCTAAGCCCCAAAAGGACTGTAATTACTTTACCTAAGGTTACAATGATGTATAAAGCGCCCAGCGCTGATTCCCCCATTATCGCAAAGCTTGAGAAAAATGTTATTTGCGAAACGATCTCGGCGAAAGACAGCTGGGTTAGAGTCGGCGTTAACGGCCTGAAAGGGTGGGTTAATCTGCGTTCTTTGTGGGGATGTTGCGGTAAATGAGCATCAAGAAAATCTGCGTTGTAACCTCCACAAGGGCTGAATATGGAATCATGTCGAACTTAATCGACAAGATTTCACGCGATGCTGATTTGGACCTGCAGCTGGTCGTAACTGGAACTCATTTATCCGAACGGTTTGGTTATACTTGTTCGGAAATTACAACTGCGATTACCAAAAAAATAGACATTTGCATCGAGAAAAAGCCCGCATACGCTATGTCGGTTGCTGTTGAAAAGTTCTATGAAGCCTTTGGCGAGCTTAAGCCTGACGTGCTTATTGTACTGGGGGACAGGTATGAGATAATGGCCGTGGTCATTGCCGCTATGCTAAGCAAGCTGCCAATAGCGCACATTGGCGGAGGCGAATCTACATTTGGAATAATAGATGAAGAAATTCGCCACTGCATCACTAAGATGAGCCACTTACATTTCACGATTTGTGAAGAGTATAGAAATCGCGTAATTCAGTTAGGCGAAAATCCAGAGTATGTTTTTAATGTTGGCTCTCTTGGCGTTGAAAATATCAAAAACACAAAACTACTCTCCAAAGATGAACTGGAAGAACAGCTGCATTTTAAATTCAGCCTAAAAAACCTGCTTATTACTTTTCATCCCATGACTTTAGCACATGGTTACAGCCAGGCTGAGCAATTTCAAACATTGCTGGATGCTTTGTCCGAGCTGAAGAACACAAAGATCATTTTCACAAAACCCAACTCTGATGATGGAAATGAAGAAATATTTGATTTAACAGACGAGTATGTATCGCTGCATGAAAATGCAATAGCTTTCGAGTCTCTGGGCCAGCTTCGATATTTTTCCACTCTGCAGTTTGTTGACGCCGTTGTCGGCAACTCTTCCAGCGGAATAACAGAAGCGCCAAGCTTTAAAATAGGCACAATTAACATTGGCGACAGACAACAAGGCAGGATACAGTCCAAATCTATTATCAACTGTGAAAACACCAAAGAAGCAATCCTATGCGCTATGCAAAAACTATATTCAACTGAGTTTCAGCAAGCACTTAAAACAGTACGCAATTTTTACGAAGGAAACGACGCGGCGAACAGTATCATAAATAAACTCAAAAAAATCGATGCAAGTAAGCTGTTGAAGAAGGCGTTTTTTGATTTGCGTGCCAAATGAGAATCGTATTTATTGGCACCGTTGAGTTTTCCGCTCGGATGTTGGCCAAGCTTATCGCTATTGAAGCAGAGGTCGTTGGAGTAGTTACTAAAGAAAGATCAAGGGTTAACTCTGATTTCTGCGATCTGATTCCTCTGTGCAACAAAGCAAACATTCCTTATAGATTTGCAATCGATGTCAATGCCAAGGAGACAGTCGACTGGATCAAGTCGCTTAATCCAGATGTTATTTTCTGTTTCGGCTGGTCTAGCTTAATAAAGCAAGAGTTACTCAACCTAACAGAAATTGGCGTGATTGGCTTTCATCCAACAAATCTTCCCCAAAATAGAGGCAGGCATCCTTTAATTTGGACGCTGGCTTTAGGATTAAGCGAGACAGCCTCAACCTTTTTTTTATAATGGATGATGGTGCAGACAGCGGCGATATTTTGAGCCAGACGCCGATAAATGTTTCTTACGAAGATGACGCCAGAAGTCTATACAATAAAATTGCGACTACAGCCGAATCTCAGCTGGAGAAATTGCACGATAAGCTGAAATGTCGTAAATTTACGCGATCCAAGCAGGACGACAGACAGGCTAATTATTGGAGGAAAAGAGGCGAACATGACGGCGTGATCCGTTTTAATATGTCTTCAACGGCAATTTATAACCTCGTCAGAGCTTTATCTAAGCCGTATATTGGCGCACATTTGATTTATGACTCAAATAAAGTGACAATTTGGAAAGTTAAGGAAATGCCGTGCGAGGTGAGCAATATTGAATTTGGCAAGATTTTGGCAGTACCTGACAATTCAATAGACATCAAATGTTATGATGGGAGTATCAGGATATTGGAACATGAATTTAATACTTTGCCCAAAGTTGGAGAATACATATGAATGTAGTGGTGATTGCACCTCATCCGGATGATGAAAGTTTAGGCGTAGGCGGAACAATCCTTCGACACAAAAGCGAAAATGACAAAGTCAGTTGTATTTTTGTAACCTGTGCTGTTGCTAAAAGCAGTTGTACCCCCACCCCACCCCACCCCCATCTCAAAAACAAGAAAAGGAACAAGACCGTTTAATGAAAAATATTAGACAAGCTTATGATTTTGATGAGGTTTTTCAGCTGGGATATCCAACCACTTTTATGGATACTTTTCCTTTACTTGAAGCAATCTCCAAAATTGCCGACATATTTAAGCAATTAACTCCGGAAGTTGTCTATATTCCAAACAGATCCGACGTTCATAGCGATCACAGAGTTACTTTTGACGCTGCATTTGCTTGCACAAAAAGCTTTCGGTATCCATCTATTAAAAAGGTTTTAATGTACGAAACCATTTCGGAAACAGAATTTGCTCCGGCAATTGCAGGCAATATGTTTGCCCCAAACTATTACGTAGATGTAACTGAGCAATTTGAGCGTAAAGTCAGTCTTATTAAAAGATTATATGCTTCAGAGCTTGGTTATCAACCTTTCCCAAGAAGCATTGAGAATATAACGTTGCTGGCAACACTGCGTGGAAGTACAGTGGGCGTTAGATATGCAGAAGCGTTTCAGTTACTGAAACAGGTTGTATAGCTCTATGGAAATAGACAAATTCATAATTCACAAGAGCGAAACTATTCTTGCCGCATTAAGTAAGATTAATCAGATCTCGGATACGCAGATTCTTACTATTTTTGTAATAGACGATAATGGTACTTTAATCGGCTCGCTGACTGATGGAGATATCCGGCGATCCTTAATATCTGGTATTGCGCTGACCGACAGCGTCGCACAGGTGATGTGCACAAACTTTCATTACATTTCAAACATAAATGATTACGAGAAAATCAGGTTTTTAAAATCGATGAAGCTGAAGATAGCTCCGGTCCTGTCTGACGATGGAACAATCAAGGATCTGCTAGATCTGAAAAGTATGCGGGCGATTTTGCCGATGGACGCTGTGCTTATGGCCGGAGGTCAAGGACTTCGCCTTAAGCCGCATACCAACAACATTCCAAAACCTTTGCTTGACTTGGCAGGAAAGCCAATAATCGCACATAATATAGACAGGCTGATTAAATATGGAGTACGGGATTTTCATGTATCTGTAAATTGCATGAAAAGCCAGATAAAAGAGTATCTAAACAAAGCCTATAAGCATATCAATATCCATTACATTGAAGAAAAGATTCCGCTGGGAACCATTGGATCTGTTGGTTTAGTGAAGAAATTTGTTCACAATGATGTGCTGGTAATGAACGCCGATATACTTACTAATATAGATTTTGACAGTTTTTTCTATCAGCATAAAGAAACAGATAGCGATATGCTTGTGGCGACGTCAAACGTAAGAGTGGATGTTCCATACGCAGTTCTGAATGTCAGTAGTGATAAGGTTGACTCATTGACTGAAAAACCAACGTATACCTATCATTCAAATGCTGGTATTTATTTGATTAAAAATGAGTGTATAAACCTTATTCCGGGTGGTCAGTCCTTTGACGCTACAGATTTTGTAGCTTTGCTTATAGATCACAAGAAAAACGTCAGACATTTCCCTATAATGGGATACTGGCTTGATATCGGCACACCACAAAGCTACGCTAAGGCAAAAGCCGACGTGAATTATGTGAGGTTTTGATGCTGCATGACAAAGTGATTGTGGTAGCTGGTGGATGCGGTCTTATCGGCAGAGCTGTTGTCAAAGATATACGAAGTAAAGGCAGCAGCTGTATCAACTTTGATACTGCGGTTGATGGTGATTTGGACAACTATTCGCTTAAATGCGATATCAGCGACTATAATTCAGTGAAGCAAAGTATTAGTGAGGTAATTGCCAGATTTGGAAGGCTTGATGGCCTGGTAAATTGCGCTTATCCAAGAACTAGAGACTTCAGCGGAAGGTTTGATGAGATTTCTGTTGAATCTTGGACGAAGAACGTAGATTTACAACTTAACAGTGTATTCTACACTTGCTTTGAGGCTCTTAAGGTAATGAAAAAGCAAAAGGCTGGATCTGTGGTCAATTTCGGATCTATATACGGCGTTGTTGGAAACGACTTTAATATATATGAAAACACCGACATGCAGCCTCATGCGGCCTATACAGCCATTAAGGGTGGAGTTATAAACTTCACCAGATATCTGGCATCTTACTTTGGTAAATTTTGCATAAGGGCCAATTGCGTGTCTCCAGGTGGGGTTTTTGACAACCAAAGTCCAATTTTTGTGAAACAATACTCTAAAAAATGTCCCTTAAACAGAATGGCAAAGCCAGAAGAAGTAGCTCCGGCTGTTAGCTTTCTGTTATCTGACGAAGCGGGCTACATCACCGGTCATAACTTAATGGTGGACGGGGGATGGTGTGCGGTATAGTATTACGCTAGTGCTTAAGCGCTATTAAACTTAAAAAGTTTGAATTATACAGTGTCAAAAAACCAAAAAGCATACAACGAAGCTAAAAGTATTATCCCCGGCGGGACTCAGTTGCTGTCAAAGCGGCCGGAAATGTTTGTCCCAGACGGGTGGGTAAATTATTACACAGAGGCTAAGGGCTGTGAGGTAATTGACCTAGAGGGCCACAAGTACATCGATATGATATCCATGGGCATAGGGGCATGTGCTTTGGGTTTTGCGGACGATGATGTTGATTCTGCTGTCAAAAAGGCAATAGATAGAGGCTCGATGTCCTCGTTAAACTGTTACGAGGAAGTTGAACTAGCTAAGCAGCTTCTAAAGCTGCATCCTTGGGCTGAAATGGTGCGGTTTGCTCGCTGTGGTGGTGAGGCCTTGGCCATAGCAGTTAGAATAGCTAGAGCCTATTCATCAAAGGATAAGGTTTTATTTTGTGGATATCATGGATGGCACGATTGGTATATTAGTGCGAATTTAGCTTCTGATAAGTCTCTGGATGGCCACCTACTGCCTGGATTAAAACCAAAAGGAATACCGAGACAACTTTTTGAGACTTCTATCCCGTTTAACTATAATGATGTAGAAGAATTTTTGGAGCTCAGCTATAAGCATGGCGACGAATTAGGCGCAATTGTTTTAGAAGCCGTACGCAATTCTCCCCCAGATAAAGACTTTATCGCCGCCATTAGGGCTTTTACTCAGAAAAAGAATATTGCTTTTATAGTGGATGAAGTCACTTCTGGTTTTAGGTTGAATGTCGGCGGAGCGCATCTGATATATGACATAGAGCCGGATATTGCTGTGTTTGCTAAAGCTTTATCCAATGGCTATCCGATGGCGGCTGTTGTAGGTAAAAAGCAGATCATGCAATCTGCGCAGGAATCGTTTATCTCCAGCACCTATTGGACGGAAAGGATAGGGCCAACAGCAGCTCTAGCCACAATTAATAAAATGAAAGCCTTGAACGTTCCTTCGCACCTTATGAAGTCCGGAAAAGCGGTACAAGATTGTTGGAAAGAAAAAGCAGATAAACATGGGTTGAAAATAGATATATCTGGCATTTATCCACTTGGGCATTTTCAGTTTTTATCGAATAATCCGTTGCTATATAAGACTGTTTTCACCAAGCTCATGCTGTCGCATGGCTTTTTGGCATCCACTTTGTATTATGCCTCATATGCGCATAAGGATGGATATATTCGGGATTATGCAAATTCAGTCGATGAAGTGTTTGGAAAAATGAGCCTTATGTCTGAATCAGATATGATGGCTTTTGTAGATAGTAAAGTTTGTCACAGCGGATTCAAAAGACTAAATTAAACAAGTTGAAGGTAAGAGTTTATAATGAATCAGAAAGAACTATTTGTCAATGGTGAAGGGAATCGTTACTTCGCCGAAAATCTGGATTTTGAATTAAAGCAAGATTTATCAACGGATGTACTTGGTAGCATTGTTACTCGTCTATTAATTAAGCCAAAATCAGTAATGGAGTTTGGTTGTAGTAGTGGGTATAGGCTTAGCTTATTGAAAGATATTTTTCAAGATTGTCGCAGATTTGTTGGAATTGAAGCTTCCGAGAAAGCAGTTGCCTATGGGAAATCTAAGTTTGGTCTTGAGTTGTATTGTGGAGATATTTCTGCGAGATCAGGGGGGGGGGGATTTTTAATTCTAAGTTTGATCTAGTAATACTCGGCTACTGTTTACACTGGATAGATAGAGAGTCTATTTTTCAGTGTATAGCCAATGCAGATGGTTGTGTAGCCGATGGTGGAGTCTTGGTTATAGGTGATTTTTGCCCTACATATCCGCAGAAACGAAAATATCATCATAAATTAGAAGCTGATGCCTATACGTATAAAATTGATTGTGGTAAAATGTTCAAGTCTTTTGGAACATACAAAGAGATTTACAAATTTCGTTATGATTACTTTAATCCTTGCTGCAATACAATTAATTGTAGCGACATTGAGGATTTTTATTGTGTACAGGTTTTAAAGAAAGATTTGTATGGCGGCTACCAAGAAGTTTGATTATTGCCAGTTAATTTAATGTAGTAATCGTACTATGCAAAATGTCGCAATTGTCACTGCCAGAGGTGGATCTAAACGTATACCAAAGAAAAACATTAAAGAGTTTTTTGGTAAGCCGATAATTGCTTATCCCATTGTCGCCTGTGTAGAGAGCGGTATTTTTGATGAAGTAATGGTCTCAACCGATTGTCCCGAAATCGCAAACGTTTCTAAAAAATATGGTGCAAATGTTCCGTTTATGCGTAGTCAAGAAACTAGCAGTGATCAAGCTCCTACATTCGATGTTCTTGAAGAAGTAATATATGCCTATAAAGATCTAGTCAAGACGTTCAATAATATTTGTTGCATTATGCCTTGCGCCCCATTTTTAACGGCAGGATTGCTGAAAAATGCCTATGATAAATTCGCTGAGCATGATGCTCTGATGCCCGTGTGCAGATATTCCGTACCAGTGGAATGGGTGCTTAGGATACAAGATGGGCTTTTGATACCAGACAATGAAGAAGCACAACAAATGCGATCACAGGATCTTAAAGAAGGGTATTTTGACGCCGGAATGTTTTATTTTTGTAAAACCGAAATTTTATTACAGGAAAAAACTTTAGTGCCGCCAAAAACGCTGGCTTATGTGCTGCCTGAGTCTATGGTACAAGATATTGATACCGAAGAAGACTGGAAAATGGCCGAATTAAAGTATAGAGCTTTATTAAGCTAGTTGAATCGCATCATTAACCTTCAAATTTCACTTATTAGCTCTACCCAACCCCCATTCAAATATGTTATGAATATGTTACAATTCATCGCAATCTAGTGAATTTAAGCTGTTGGTAAAGGGCAGGGAAATGAGCGATTTACAACAATCTCAAAAGAAAAAAGATTCGCTTTCTGTACAATCCGGCCCTCAATCCGAGGGCTTTTTTTCTGCATTTAAAACTATTCCCAAGGCTGTGTCTGCAGTTTCGTTTTTCGGATTGTTTTTGGGAATGTCCACAACCATGGTTTACAGCCAGATCGGGATGTTCCTTAAAACCGAGCTGCACGTAGATGAATCTGTAGTCGCTTTTGTCGATGGCATAGTTGAGTTTGTCTCGTTCGTATGTCGCATTTTCGCTGGAGTTATAAGCGACTATCTTTGCGAGCGTAAAGCGATTCTTTTGATCGGATGCTTGGCTACTCTGTTTGCCAGGTCTATGTTGGCAAGCGCCGCCTCATCGTTAATGGTAACGATCATTCAATCCATCGAAAGATTGGGGAATGGATTTCAAGCCACTACTAGAGACGCTTTAATCGCCGATGTAAGTAAAGTCGAAAGCCGGGCTAAGTCTTATGGTTTTAGCAGATCTTTAAAGACAATTGGATCGCTTCTGGGTCCGCCCGTAGCGATAATTATCATGTATATTAGCTGCAATAACTACAGGCTTGTATTTTGCTGTGCGGTCATTCCAGTAGCTATTTCTATAATTTGTCTGTTTAGGATAAAGCCCCCTAAGATAGCGTCAAAAGACAAACGAATCAAAAATCCGTTTCAGAAAAAATATCTACAGTCGCTCGATTTTGGATTTTGGAAAATCATCCTGCTGGCGTTTATATTTGAGATTGGTCACTTCAGCGAAGTCTTGCTGCCAATATATGCAAGCCAGTATTTGTCCGTGTTCTCTACGGGTTTTGAAAGCATGTGTGTCAGCTTTGGTCAAGTGCTTATGTCATTTCCTATAGGATTTTATGCAGACAGGTTTGGAAGAGCTACTATGATAAGAATTTGCATGATCTGCATGATTTGTGCAAATCTGTTTTTCATCTTCATAGAATCGCTTTTAGGTGTTTGCTTAGGTGCGTTTTTGTGGGGGGGACAAATGACGGCCATTCAAGGACTGTTCCTTTCGCTTATAAGTGAAAAGGCCGACAAGCATGTTACGGCCACTGCTATCGGTATATACTGTTTTATGGCTGGTATTTCGTACCTTCTAGCATCTACATTGGCTGGACAAATATGGAGTAATTTCGGCGGTAAATACGCTTTCATATACAGCTTGTTTATTTCCTGCCTAGCGCTGTTGGCATCTAAGCCTTTGCTGGCACAACCAAAACACGCCTGACAGTTGTTAAGGTTGTGGTCTACTTTGCATCAACAGCACATGTCCGAAAGTAACTTATGAAAAAATATTAAAGAGGTTTTTCTAATTACTTTTTTACTTTTCTTATAAATCGACTTAAATTGACAGAGTGCATTGGGTATTAGGTGGTGGTTATGTGGCAAAGAGTATTGGCCGTTGGGATTGGTGGTTATCTACTGGCCGCAGGTTGCGAGCAGGTGTTGGGTGCTAAATTATCGGCCGAGGAATTGGCAGCATTAAAGGCACAGCTTAAGGCTGAGATTCTGGCCGAGATCAGAGCAGAACAGGCAGAAGAGAAACAAAAAGCCCTCGCCGAAAGTAAAAAACATGTCGAAAAGATCAAACCAACAGAGGCTTTGGCTGTCGTAAGCGACAATGCCGCGCTAAAGCCGGTTAAGGATAATAAATATAAAGGTCACATCAAGTCCGAAAGTATGAAGAGCTATTGGAAGTTTGATGGAAGGATTGCGTTTAATGCCTCTTACGCAAATCATCCAACTGGCCAAGGATATGCTACGCCTAATATATTCAGCGATTTAAGATCCGGAGCTGTTAAGGCTGGTACAAATGATCGGACTGGAGAATTCAGGTGGGGGGCGAAAAACAGTCGTTTAGGTTTTTCCACGATTACGCCTGTTGCTTGGGGCGAAGATACTAAAGATTTCAGTACCAAAATCGAACTTGATCTTAATGGAGAATCTGACAGCGATGAGCAGGTGACAAACGCACTTAAACCACGGTGCAGACACGTATATGTCAGTATTGGACCTTTACTTATAGGACAGACCAATTCTTTGTTCGCCAGCTCTTTGTCCGGCATGATAGATGGAGTTGACGTAACTGGTCCGGCGGGCGATTGCTGCATACGCCAGCCGCAGATTCGCTATACTTATGAGTTTTCAGATAAAGACAAAATCTGGATGGTGGCGATGGAAAATCCAGAAACGGATGGTGTTGATAAAAGTGGAGAGGCGGCCAAAAAATATGACGCTAATCGGTCAAATTCCCTAGACATTGTTCCAGACCTAGTCTCAAAGTTTGTGTATAAATTAGATGGTATGGAGCTGTCCTTTGCTGGTCTTTTGCGTCGTCTGAGGATAAAGCACAAA
Source organism: Holosporales bacterium (assembly GCA_031263535.1). NCBI lineage: Bacteria > Pseudomonadati > Pseudomonadota > Alphaproteobacteria > Holosporales > Holosporales bacterium. Next base: position 34,111 of record JAISFO010000033.1, on the reverse strand, counting down.
GATAATAAGTTCAGCAGAGCCACGGGGTATGGCTTAATGGCTGAAGGAAAGTTTTATCTGACCGAGCTGGACATTTTTACCGCTTCCTTGCGAGTAGGGAATGGGGCTGGACGGTATATTTGTGACGGCGCGATATCTGGCGTCTATGTCAAGAATTCCGGAGACTACGGCAAAAACGACATTGACAAGCAGAAGTCGTTTGGGACGGTTTTGGCGATACAGCATTACTGGGATAAAGCGCATGAGATTAGAAGCAATCTTGGTATAGGGTTTGCATATGCTGCTTTGGCCAACGATTTGAAGAAAAACAAAGTCAGCACGCTTAAGAGTGGTTATTCTGTGCATGCAAATCTAGTTTGGACGCCTATTCCGGACGTATTAGAGCTTGGCGTAGAGTACGTTTATGGTTATGCATGGATGGCCAGTGAGCATCACATCATTGTAAACCGACTGGCTTGTGCTTTGACTTACATGTTCTGATGGCATAGTGACGCCCTAGAGCAAATGAGCATTCCTTGGACAGCGCATGTCATAACCCTGTTTCCAGAAGTATTTCCTGGTGTTCTTGGTGCTTCTTTAATTGGAAAAGCCCTTGAGGAGCAAATATGGAAACTGCACTTAGTAAACCTTAAAGATTTTTCGCAAGATCGATATGGGCATGTGGACGCTCCGCCATGTGGAGGCGGAGGCGGCATGGTTATAAGACCAGATGTTGTTTCATGCGCGCTTGATTCGCTTGGTGATCTGCATGATGGAAAAGGCGCGCCTATATTCTATTTGTCGCCGCGCGGTAAGCTGGTCAATCAAAAGTTAGCTGAGGACATGGTCGCTCAGCCAGACGTGGTTTTCTTATGCGGGCGGTACGAAGGCGTTGATCAAAGGGTTCTTAATTCATATGGCATACAAGAAATAAGCATATGTGACAGTATTTTAGCCGGCGGGGAAGTTGCGGCTATGGCGGTTATAGAAGCATGTGTAAGGCTTTTACCTGGTGTATTGGGCAATCCCGCCTCGGCGCAATCAGATACCTTTAGTAATATACTAATAGAACACGATCAGTACACTATGCCCAAAAATTGGAACGATCAGGCGATTCCTGACGTTCTGCTGACAGGAGATCACGTTAAGGCAAAGGCATTCCAAAACCTCATCGCAAAGAATCTTACCAGAACTCGTCGGCCGGATCTTTGGGCGCAGTATGTTGCCAAAAGCCTGTCAGAAACTTAATGAGCTGAAGAACACCAATACATTTTGTATGATCCGTTGGGGCCTACGACTGGATTTTTGTCGGTATTTATGGCAGGGTGAGCGCTGTACTTTATTATGGCGCAGCGAACATGCCTAATCATCATTGGGGGATAGTTTAGCGGTAGAACTCCCGGCTCTGGACCGGGCAACCCTGGTTCGAATCCAGGTCCCCCAGCCACCGCTAGCCACAAAAAACTATCGATAAAATTGCATCCATCTGGCACGCGCGCTACAGTCTTTTGCAAAAATAAAATTGTTAACTAAACACGATTTTTAGTAGCTTAACCTTAAAGCTACGTTGCTTTTAGATCGTTATCTATGCATCTAAGTACGGCTTTGAAATTGGCCAAAGATATAATGTCGCGTTTTGAGGCAAGTGATGAGGCTGAGTCCTTCGCCAAGCATGTGCTGGCATATCTTACGGGCATAGAAGTCAAGTGCCTGTTTTTGCACAACGACCAAGCGCTGTCTGATGACGAGGTGCAGCGATATTTGGCGTATGTGCGAAGAGGCCTGTGCGGAGAGCCCGCCTCAAAAATATGCCATAAAAGGTGGTTTTGGAATCATGAATTCTATGTAAATGAGGACGTTCTGGACCCTAGGCCAGACAGCGAGGTGGTAATAGAAGCGGTGAGAGAGCATATAAGCGATCCCAGTGCTGCAATAAGGATTCTGGACCTAGGGACAGGAAGTGGTTGCCTGCTTATAACCCTGCTGCACGAATTCAGAAATGCATACGGAATTGGCGTTGATCTGTCTGAAAAAGCGCTAAAGGTAGCGGTTAGAAACGCTAAATCCCTTAAGGTGTGTGGTAGGGCTGATTTTATCTGCGGCTGTTGGGGTCAGGCTTTGTACGGTGGATTCGACGTGATTGTGGCTAATCCGCCTTATATCCCCAGCGAAGAGATTTTGGACCTGTCAGACAACGTAAAAAATTTTGACCCTCGTCTTGCGTTGGACGGCGGCAAAGACGGCTTGGCTTGCTATCGAGAAATCGCAAAAGTCTTAGGAAAACTGTTGCGCCCAGACGTAGGTGCAGCTTTTTTTGAGGTAGGGGCAGGCCAAACCCCTGATGTCAGCAGGATTTTTGAAGCGCAAGGATACCGCGTAAAGAAGGTTTTTAAAGATCTAAATGGACTAGATCGTTGCTTAAAAGTTCAGATCTGAACAAATTATGGTTCTGTCAAGAGTTTTTTTGATGCAACAGATCGTGTTCATGATTATTATTCTAAAAGGATTTTTGGGAATTATCGATTGTTTTCGATTGAGATCATAACGTTTTTGGCTGTAGCGGTGGTTATTGCTGCTTTATCCAAGCAGTTTAATATAAGCTCTGTACTGTGCTATTTGGTGGCGGGCGCACTGATGGGTCCGAATTGCGTCGGTATAATATCAAACAGTGAATTTGTCGAGGCTGCGGCACACTTTGGCGTAATATCACTGCTGTTTACCATAGGGCTGCAACTGCCTTTAGAAAAATTTAAGGCGCTTAAAACCTATGCCTTTGGTCTTGGGTCCCTGCAGGTAGTTATCTCGGCCATAGCCTATGGTTGTATTTTGTTTTTCTGGAAAAATTCCAGTCTGTACGAGGCTTTACTATTTGGTTTTTCAGTATCGCTGTCATCGACTGCGGTGGCTGTCCAGATACTAAACGATCAAGGCGATTTGGCCGCACAGTACGGTAAAGCAAGCTTCGCGGTACTTTTATTTCAAGACTTGGCCGTAGTACTGGCCCTTGCTTTGCTGCCTTTGGCGCAACATGGCGGAACGATAAACTTAACAAACAGCGTGATTGCGGTTGTTAAGGCGCTGGTTGTATTGGCGCTTTTGCTGTCAGTTGGAAGTCAGGCACTTAAACCCGTATACAAATGGGCGTCCAGGCTGGGTTCTGAGACTTTTATGGCGATGACGATAATGATTGTTCTTGGCGCTGCGTCAGCGACTTTGTCAATCGGGTTGTCAATGGAGCTTGGGGCGTTTCTTACCGGCATGCTTCTTGCTGGCACTGAATACCGACACCAAATAGAAGCCGACATTAGACCGTTTAAGGGACTGCTGCTTGGGCTGTTTTTCACAACCGTCGGCATGTCCATAGACTTTATGGTTTTGTACAATCATTTCTATAGCGTTACTAAGACTTTGGGTTCGATTATAGCGGTAAAGTTCAGTATTCTGTTTATATTGTGCAGGCTGTTTGGACTGATCAGGTCGTCCTCTATACGCGCAGCAGCCTTACTTTGCGCCGGGGGTGAATTTGCCTTTGTTCTTATACTGCCGGCCGTCAAAACAGGCATTGTTGGCTTAGAACAGCAGCAAATTATATGCTTAGCAATATCGATATCCATGGCGCTTACGCCTTTGTTTTCAATGATTGCCAGGATTATAGGCGACGCAGTAGATAAACGCGACGCCAAGACTTCCGTTCAATCTGTGCTGAGTGGTGATGATAAGTTGGAAAACCACGTTATCATCGCCGGCTTTGGAACCAGCGGGCAAGCCATTGCTACGGCCATTGCTCAGCATCTTATTCAGTTTGTGGCTATTGACTTTAACATGGCCAGAGTCAGCTCGGCGCGGGCGCGAGGGCTGCCGGTGTTTTTCGGTGATGCTAGGCGAAGTGAAGTGTTCAATTTGCTGTGCGTAAAAGAGGCCAGATTGGTTGTTGTTACGCTTGACAGCTATACGGCCTCATCCCGCACAGCGCTTATGCTGCTGCGTAATTTCCCAAAGCTTCAGGTATGGGTTCGTGCTTATGGATCCGATCTTGTGAAAACATTAAGGCAAGCAGGTGTGAATGTTATAACGCCTGAAGTGCTAGAGCCAAGCCTTCAATTGGCTGAGGCGGTTTTGTTAGCCAGTGGAGTGTCCACAGAAGAGGCCAAGCAAACCATATACGACTATCGACAGAAAAGCGGCGTTAAGGACACGGTTTCATCGAAAGATGAAGTTCTGGATAGCAAGCCGATATCTTTGACATAGCCTTGTGGACACGGCAACTGTGACCGCGCATAAAAACGACATTGTGGTGCAAAAGTTTGGTGGCACTTCGCTGGGCACCACAGAGCGAGTCAAGAAGGCTGCTGCAAGGATTTCGCAAAGCATTAAAAATGGCGAGGTTCCCGTCGTTATCGCGTCGGCGATGGGTGGTGTAACTGACAGGCTTGTGCGTTTGGCTGAGCTTATTAATGCGGATCAACACTGCAATGAATATGACGTGATAATTTCAGCCGGCGAGCAAGTCTCAGCAGGCCTTGTTGCTGCGGCCCTTGTCGATATTGGGGTTAAGGCACGATCTGTTTTAGCTTGGCAGTTGCCCATAAAAGTACAATCCAGCCCCTGTGGCGAGCCTATGCCGCAAACGCTTCATGTTGACTGCGAAATTATCGATGAATGTATTGCTTCAAGGATTGTGCCGATTATTGCTGGATTTCAAGGAATAACAGCGAATAGTCGCTTGGTAACGCTTGGCCGTGGCGGGTCAGACTTAACGGCAGTTGCGGTTGCCGGCGCGCTATTTGCCAAAAGATGCGATATATTCACCGATGTGGATGGGGTGTATACAGCCGATCCCCGACTGGTTCCAAAATCGCATAGAATTGCGTCTTTATCTTATGATTTGATGTTTGAAATGGCCGCTCATGGCGCTAAGGTGCTGCAAGGATATTCGGTTGAGTGTGCTGTGAAACACGGCGTTCTAATTAACGTAGCCTCTAGTTTCAACAATAAACCTGGAACGGCAATAAGTGATAATGTTGCTGAGAAAGCTCATCTTGCGATCGGCATTACCGCAATGCCTTATGAGGCTAGCCAAAGTAAAGTCAGCGTTATAGGATACGACATCTTTTGTAACGCTGAGATAAATACGGCGATAGAAAAAAGTATGAAATCCATCGGAGTTGATTACGCTTCAGTAGACGGATCCAAAAATAGGCTTAGCTTTGTAGTAAATGAGCAGTACACAGAAACTGTGCTTAGCAAAATTCACTCCGCGTGTGGTTTAGATGTTGGATAAAATGGCTAAAACAAATATGGGTAAACTGGATATTCTTTTTGAAAAAGGCGCCGGGTTCTTAGGAACCAAATACGCCATTCTTGGCGGGGCAATGACATGGTTATCAGACTCGGATCTTGTGTCGGCGATATCGAACGCCGGCTGTTTTGGCGTACTGGCTGGCGGGGCTATGCCTCCTAAAGATTTAGAGCACGAAATCACCCTGACAAAGAAAAAAACAGATAAACCGTTCGGCGTTAACTTGATTACCGCACACCCTCAGCTGTCGGATCTGGTCGACACGGTTGCTAAAACCGGCGTAAAACACTTGGTGCTTGCTGGAGGCCTGCCAAGCAAGGAAATCATAGAAAGGGCGAAATCGCATGGATTAAAACTGATGTGTTTTGCCCCTATCTTAAGCATTGGGCAAAAGCTTTTAAAGATGGGGGCGGACGCCTTGATTATAGAGGGACATGAAGCTGGAGGCCACGTAGGGCCAACTGCTTTGACGGTTTTGGCACAGGAAATACTGCCGTCGCTTAAAGATCAAATAGTGTTCGTAGCCGGCGGAATAGCAACTGGCCCCATGATGGCAAGCTTTTTAAGAATGGGCGCATCCGGCTGTCAGATAGGGACTTTGTTCGCTTGTGTAAAAGAATCAAACGCCCACCCGAATTTCAAGAAGGCTTTCTTTAGGGCAAACGCACGAGATGCAGTCTTGTCCGTTCAACTTGATAAAAAGTTTCCGGTTATTCCTGTTCGCGCACTAAAAAATGAAGCCTATCAGGATTTTATGAACCTACAAAGACAAGTGATAGCCGAATTTGAGGCTGGGCAGCTGGACCTGAAAGAAGGTCAGTTAAAGATTGAACATTTTTGGGCAGGGGCTCTTAGGCGTGCGGCTATCCAGGGGGATGTAGAGCGTGGCTCAATTATGGCTGGGCAGGCCGTTGGCCTTGTGAAGGAAGAACTCAGCATTGGCGAGGTAATAAGTAGCCTTGTAGATGAAGCTGAGCGTTACTTAGCCGTTCAGTAAATATTCAATCGCTGCCTGTATTAAAAGGCAATTTGGCCTATGCTCTTAAGTTCTAAGGAAAACATGATATTTGTACAGGGCTTGATGTCGTTTATAACGTAAGCGCTGTGCTCGACCCATATATTAAAAACAAAGCATTCGTCATCATATTTAGCCCCAACTCGATAGCTTAAGGTTTTGTACTTCTCACCCAGTACGATTGCGTAATCCCCGCGCCAGTATCCACCAAGCGGGGTATCTAAGGCTAGCCTGCAGCCTTTGTAATGTGTTTTTACTGGGTTGATCGCATAGTGTTTGCCCCTAAATATATCGAATGAAACGTTAGCATCATCGAACACAGTGACGCTGGTCCCCGCTTCTTGCCGAATCATTTCATTGGTTTCTTTGGCGTAGCAAAATCTGTAATAAACGCGGCTTTTTTCGGACGGATAAACTTCACCCAGTCCCACCATATTGGACCATCGGTGACGTACTCCGCTGGTATAGTGTAAATCCAGCTGAGGCTTTGAAATGTTATAGTTTTGACCAATCGCAGTGCGTAATATTTTTTTGGACTTATAGTATGTCATGGCATTAAGCCCGCAAACAAGCCGACTTCCGTTGTCTACATAATCGGAAATGCTGTCGCAGTAAGACGGGCTGACATAATTAATATCGTTAAGCTCAAACGACCGAGCGAGCAGACTCGATGAATTGATCATTTCAGCATATTTTTTTGAAAGCGTAGTTGTAACAACCGTGCCTACTACTGGTTCAAAAATGCAGGAAGTATTTTCGCCAGAGGCTACAAGCGGCCACCTCCAAAACAACGCACCCTTGGGATAAAGCCTTCCGGCACTGCTGTCATTGGTCAAAAATTTTAAGTCTTTATACCGATTGCTGAAGTTTTCGGAAACCGCGCATCCATCGGCCATACCGCCGACTTGAAACATTATATCGTGTCCCCCAGGGATCAGCCATTTCCTAGTCCACTTAGCACCAACAAACGCGCGTCGTTCAAGTAAAGAATGCCGAAATAACATCTGTGTTGCAAGGGCGGTTACTTCAACGTGTCCGCCAATCAGCTCTGGCGTAAATACAAAGCTTCCATGCCCTATGGGAAGCACGACAGGTATATATTTTGACTCAGTATCCGTTACTGATAAATTTTGATATGAGGCTGTTTTCACTGTGGCATAGCTGCGATCGCTGAAGAATTCAACGCCTACGTTACTTTCGATTAGCGTAGGCAAATTGGGACGCAGCATTCTATATTTTGCTAGGTAAGTCTTATCAGACACCCAATCTACGTTGGCGAATGCTCGCCATTTATCGTTCATATCCTTTTTTATGTATCCTAAACAGTGTCCACGCCATCCGCGCTTTCTCAACCGGCCAATTTCTTTGTTTTCAGTAGATGTAAGATCTGCCCTGTTATACTTTGCCCCTGTAGAACTTCCGATGCTTGAATCTAGTTTGATTTCTCCATTCATTATACGAGCCGCATAAGTTCCCCACAGCACTCCGCCAGCAGAGCTGGTTAATACCGTTCTCATCAAAAACTCTTGTGAGGGGGATATTGACCAAACATACCCTGGCACCAAAATAATACCTAGATCGCTGCTGTGCCCAAACTTGGGAAATAATAAGCCATTACAGCTCTTTTTTTTATGACTTGGGTGCGAGAAATACGGCGTGTATAAGATGGGGACACCTTTAAACTCGACAGATGCGTTCTGACAGGTCATGTGCTCACTTCTTTGATCGTATTCAAGTCTTTCTGTCCTTATCTGCCAAACCAAAGGCTTATCTTTATCGCTCTTGCAGTTCTCACATACGGAATACAGCGCTTTGTCGACAGTCGTCACGCCGCCGCTGTTATAGTCCATCCTTCGTCCAGAAACGCGTGTTTTTTTATTAAGAAGCCCCCTAAGTTCTTTGGCGACCCCTTTTTTTAAATTAGAAGTTAACTGAAAATATTCTGCCTGGAACCTAGTTTGGTCTTTGCAATGGAGGGTAACGTTACCTTTAGCCTCAACCGTATCTTTGCGCCGGTCATAGACAATTGAGTCGGCTTCCAAAACCTCTTCGCCATAAGCCAACTTTACCCCGCCGCTTAAGGATATAACGTTGTTCTTGTTGTCATACTGAACTTGATCAGCAGACAGAATCACTAAGGTTTTATCCTCCTGGGCCAGAATTAAACCGGCGCTTATCGCCAGCGAAACTGTAATGATGTACTTAGCTGAAAACCGCATGGCGTCTTTCTCGTATGCTTATGAAGCATAGGCTTGCAAAACCAAGCAGCAGTACGGGAATCCAAACCAACAGAACATGCGGATGCGTTTTGCTTAAGCCCAGCATTCTTAGGACATTTAGGGCGAAGTACATGAACACCGACCCCACTACTAACAGAAAAAATGCATGTATGCCTCTGTAATTTCTAGAATGCACCATGCAAGGAACCGCCGCAAACAAAGGCATAATGGCCGTCAGCAAAACAATCGCCAGCAAGGAATGTATCTGCGTTAACAGCTTTTGGTACCCCAGATTGGCATCTAAGCGCAGGATAAGAAGCTCTATTAAGTCATAGATTCCCATGAAATCTGACTGCCTGAATTCGCTGGCAAAATGGTCCGCTGAAATATTCGTCTTAAAAAATTTTTCAGTGAATTTGGTGATACTTTCATTAGAGGAATCCGATGAAATCCCATCGTGCAGAAAAAATCCTTTGTCCGAAAGAAAGGCCTCTTTAGCCATTATTTTGCTGCACAAAATCCCAGTTTTATCCAGTGAATATATGCTGATTCCTGTGGCAATTTTGCTGTGAAGCTCATCTATATGAATCAGGGTTTCTGCGTCTTCGGTCCGTTGATGCAACCAAATGTTTTCCATCTTGCTGTCCGCGGCATACATTTTGGCGATCAGTTCCGGATTCATCACTTTTAGGTACATCTTGCAGGCAATTGGCTGCAAAACCGCCAACCACAACAGGCCGATTACAAAACCAAACGCTACAAGAGGTTTTAGGATACTTATATCCTTAAAGCCTATGGTCTTAATTATTGTTATTTGATTCGATTTGATAAACCTCCACAAAACTATACCGGAAGCGCCTAAGAAGATATACGGATACACGCTCAGAACTATATATGGGAATTTGAAAAGCGATTTATAAAGGATGGTGAAAACTGTATGCTGCTGAGCAATTTCAACTCTTACGGTCTCAATAAAATCCGTTGTGAAAACCAAAACCGAAATAATACAGGTCATAAACAAAAGCATTTTGGCCTGATTTTTTATGATGTACCGATGTAGGATCAACCGCTATTTCCCTGATGCAGGCTTGAATACTAGCAACATGGCCACAATAAGAACAGTGGCAATTCCGGCATAATTGACGATATTAAACTGCCAATATTTGTGGGAAAGGTTGAATGCCGCCAAATTAAAGCCTTGTATGGCGATGATACAAGCGCCGGCAATAATAATGTTTTTAAGCGTACTTTGGCGAAATTTGTCGTGACTCGTTACTATTAAAAAGCAAATTAAGGCAAATATAAGCGCTAGCCAAGGCGCTATGATTCTTTGGTGCCCCTCGGCTTGCATTTTCTTTTCAAGCGGGTTATCTGGCCCGAACAGGTTTATATCAAACAGCTCGTATATATATCGCTCATAGATTTTTATATCTCGCGAATCTAGCTTTACAAGCTCGCCCAAAGATATATCGCTGGAATAATTTTTAAACCTGAATCGCGTCGCAGTCCCGGAATTTAGGTTAATCGACGCCCTTTCACCGTTCTTAAGCGTAAGCTGATTTTTCGATCCATTTTGGCGCAGACAACCCTCTTCTGCCTGAATGACGATTTGTTTTTGCGCAGAGCGCTGATCGAATACAGCCACTCCTTGGAATTTACCTTTAGAGATTTTTTTTACGAAAATCGCAACTTTCCCCTCAAGATTCAATAAATTACCTTCACTAAACAATCGGTCAACATCTTGGTTGATGTGAAACTGGATATTTTTAAACTGACGCAGCGAGTACGGGGCAAAATAGAAATTTACTAAATATAAAAACGCTATAACCCAAGAGCCAACCTTTATTACAGTAAGCGCTATTGAAGATAAAGGCAGGCCAGCCGACTGAATTATGGTTAACTGATTTGTCTCACGCAGCCTTGTCAGCACAATCCCACACGAAAGGGCAAAAGCCAATGGCAAGATTATGCCAAGCAAATCCGGGATCAAATACAGCATCAGAAGAGCGAATTCACCAATTCTCATTTCCTTTTTGGTAATAAGGTCGATGAAGCGGACGGACTGCTCTATCCACACCAGAAATGTCAGCACAAACGTAACAAGAAGCGTTGCTGCCAACAAAGTCTTCGTAAAGTGCTTAGAAAAAATATTCACTTCGAATAAGTTGCCCGATTGAAATTATGCCAAAACGCTGTTAAACTAAGCAGAGTTTTTACAATCTAGTTCATTTTTTGGAAAACACAAAGAGTATGAAGGTTAATAAGAATTTACTTGCTTTGGCTTTTACGATTGCCGCTGGTCTTGCTTGGTCATCTGCTAAGGCTGAAAAGGCAGCGTCAGGTCGCCGCGTTATTGTTAAAGAAGTTAATGGTGAGGCCATAACCGAACGCGATATCGAGATAAAGTCCAGAATAATCGCTTTATCTATGGGCCGGCAGTATACTGAAGACTTTGCTCAAAGCGTACGAGAGCAAGTCATCGAGGCTTTGATCAGCGACAATATAAAGTTTCAAGAACTTAATAGGATAAAAAGACAAATAAGAAGAGCGGAGCTGATTCCGGATAAGCAGGTCATGAGCTCTATTCAAAACATTGCCAAGCGTGCCGGCTTAGAATTGGATGCTTTTAAGCGCCTGCTGGAAAAGCACGGCATTCCTTTCGAAGCTTTCAAAAAACAAATATTCCTTCAGGTCGCATGGCACACGATAATGCATGAAATGTTTGCGAATAATATTGAGGCTTCTGATGCTGAGGCAATTAAAGAGCAAGATGCCATCAGAAAGCAGCTGACCCAAAAGGCCTATCTGCTAAGTCGTATTTATTTGCCTATAGAATCGGACAAGGATGAAAAAAGAGTCAAAGCGATGGCGCATAAAATTCACGGCACATTAATGTCCGGGCCTATCAGTAATTTTCCTATGTTGGCGCAGCAATTTTCCAAAGCCCCCGAGGCTGTAAATGGAGGGTGGCTTGGTTGGGTAACTGGCAGTCAGATTTCTATTCACGAGGCTCGTCTTGCCAACTCTGTCGCTGTAGGCGCAGTTTCCAGCCCAATTAATATTGGCAATGCTTATGTAATACTGATGGCGCACGGCAAGAAGGACGAAGGAGAGAAGCTCGTCCACGAGGTTAAGTTGCAAAAGGTGATAATGCATGCTCCTGGCGGCCAGATAACCTCAGATGACGAGGCGCGAAGCGTGTTTGCCGAAGCGCAGAAGCTTAAGGCAAGGATGAATCCGCTCAGCAGAATAGCTGAGATAGCCTCAATTTCGCCTAACATAGAACTAAGTCCGGTTGAATCAGTTTCACTTGATGAGATCACGCCTCAACTTAAAGGCATCATTGAAAAACTACCGGCAAAATCAATAAGTGAACCTATGCTGTTCCCTCAAGGGGCAATTCTGATCGTCGTGTGGGATAAGGTCAGCAAGGTCATGGCTCCGCCACCGCTGGCTGATATAAAAAATATGCTAACGGAAAGGCGGCTTAGCATGATGGCAGAGCAATACTTCCGTGATCTTAAGAGGATGGCCTATATTAACTGAGGCCTCTGCACTGAAAAGTAGTTTCAAAGATGCGTCTTGCGGGCAATCGTTCGTTAAAGAAAATCTGAATGGACTACGCGCCTTAAAATCCCTTGGGCAGCATTTTTTACTTAATCCCCAAATTAATCAGGCAATTGTCCTAAAAGCCGGCGATTTAGTCGGAGTTAATGTGATTGAGGTTGGTCCCGGTCCCGGCGGCCTGACCAAAGCGATACTGGCAGCCAAACCCAAAAGCATTACTGCCTTGGAAAAAGATTGGCGTTTTGTTGATCTTCTGCATCCAATGGAAAGCCAGCATGACTGTCTAACGGTATTACATGCTGACGCTTTATCGTTCGATTATGACCGAATTGATTCGCCGAAAGTCGTTATCGCCAACTTGCCGTACAATATCGCTTCACAGCTGCTGTTTAGGTGGCTTGAGGATTTGCAAAGTTACCGCGCGCTTTACCTGATGCTGCAACGAGAAGTAGTTGACAGGATTTGCGCCGCTCCTGGAACAAAGGCATATGGCAAACTAAGCGTACTGGTTCAGTATCAAGCTAGTGCCAGAAAGGTTATGGATTTATCTCCTGAAAGTTTTACTCCACCCCCTAAAGTAGACTCGGCTGTAGTCGAAATTATCCCTAATCCCTCAAGTAATGTTGATTTTATAAGCATAGAGAAGCTCTGCCGCATAGCTTTTGCTCACAGAAGAAAAATGGTTATAAAAGCCCTTGGCAGTTTGTTTAAAAACCCCGCGTCGATAATGGAGTCTGTAGGCGTTCATCATAATGCCCGGGCTGAGGATATAAGCGTCGCCCAATTTACCTCAATCGCCCAACTTTTGCCTTTAAATCCTGCATCAGTAAGCTCAAACTAAGAGAGGCTCAAGTACTGCTTAAATAATCTACAAATCCATAATGATACCGAAGCGAGTGGAGAATTTCTTGTGCCTCAAAGGTAATTTATATTCCCTGTTGCCCAAACGATCTACCCATCCCGGTCCTGATACAATCGTCTCTGTTGAAAAATTACAATCAAATTTACTTTTGCGAATCCAAAAAAAATCAAACCTGAACTTGAAACGCTTAAAAAAAGCAAGCTCAAAACCACATCCCAGTCGATTATTACGGATAATTTTGTTGTTTTCTCTACAATATGCTACTCTATCCGCAGGAAAATTACCTACAGTGCCAACAACAGGAAAATTATATCTAGCGATTCCATTATTCCTGAGACAAGGTAGTTCTACTCCGTTGAGTGTATTGAACTCTATTCCTGCAAGTAGATAAGGAGTGAAATAGTTACCTATCTTCAAACCAAATCTATAGGACAATCCAAAAGAGAAATTGTCAAGCAGACTATCTATCTGCTTATTTTTTTCCGTAGTTTATATTGGAACAATCAGCTTCTAAAGACATCCGCAACTTAAAAACTTTCATCTCTAGACCAACTAGTGCGCCAGTACCAATTCCTGAGGCTTTTGCGGTTAAATCCTTGTCTACATCATGTACAATAATACCATTTGCCGCATAATTGACTGCTGGAGCACCTACTATACTCATACCACCACGATAAACAATCCAACCAGCTCCAGTAAGACCGCCGCCGGCATTTGTTTCAGGTACAAAATACTTTGGCTCCAGAGTAGCATTTGAGTCCGAGTAATTACTGGTCACGCCTAGGTACAGATGTGGGCGAAAGGAATCTTTACTTGGACTTGAGCATCCAGATAAAAATGTTATCGATGAGGCCATAAACAACATTGATGCAAATTTGCTGAACCCATCGTGAGAATTTGAACAGCCAGCGATCTGTATGTTAGATAGGCCCAGTTTGGGCTTGCTGCCGCAAGGCTCGCAGGCATTAGCCTGCTCGTTTGACAGTTCTGCGAACTGAACTCTTCTTAGATTAAAATCATCATTCGGTTTAAAATCACTGCAACACCTAACCCTCAATTTAGAGCAGGACTGCCCCTCAGCACTAGTGCTAAAGAGAAGGAGGGGGGGGGGGCAATCTCTCTAGCTCCAGCACGCTTTGCGCCTATCATGACTATTCCATAGCGAAATATCTGAAGGAAGACTACAACATTGATGCGAATCAAGGCAAATAAAAAATAGAAAAATACGAAAATTTTAGTATTTTAACTTCGGTTTACTGTTGACCTCTTACCCCTCCCCCGCGCTATTCTTTCACGACCAACTGAATAGTACTTGAGCGTCTCTCAGCTTGGTCTTGCTAACGCAAGGCTCGGAAGCCTTATTGGCTTCCTTGTTTGACAGTTCTTCGAACTGAAGTTTTCTTAAGTTGAAGCCGTTACTAAATTTAAAGTTATGTGCTCTATCTAAAGATAACGTAAAGCTAGTACTGGCTTCTTCAGAAACATAATTATCGCAATACCTAACCCCTAGTTCAGAGCAAAGCTGTCCCTCACTACTAGTGCCAAAGAGGGGGGTAGGCCCCCCCCCATGTCTTTTCTATTTGCACCACCAGTCACCATAATAAGCGCCTCAATAAATCGTAAGATAGTACTTCATCTTCTTTACCATGATCAATAAATAATGTCATCCTCGATAATCGCTGACCTCTGCTATTGATTACTTAAAATTGGTTTATTAAAAAAATATTAATAAAAGTATTTGCATTAAATATGTAAATGTGTAAGGTATTAGCACTCGTTGGATGCGAGTGCTAAAAAGTTGTTGTTTTTAGAGGAAAGTGATCATGAACAAATTCAAGCCTTTAAAGGATAAAGTTCTGGTCCAAAGGTTGGATCAGGAAGAAAAGACCAGCGGAGGTATCATCATACCGGATACCGCAAAAGAAAAGCCTATCCAAGGCAAGGTGCTGGCAGTTGGCGGTGGCGCGCGTGACGACAAGGGCAATATTGTGCCCATGGACGTGAAGGTCGGCGACAAGGTGCTGTTTGCCAAGTGGGGCGGTACTGAGGTCAAATTTGACGGCCAGGAATATCTGATTCTGAAAGAGTCCGATATCCTGGGTATAGTTGCCTAAAAGATTACAGATTTATTAAAGAGGAATAAAAATGGCTGTAAAAGATGTAAAGTTTTCTAGTGACGCTCGTACTCGTATGTTGCGGGGGGTGGATTTACTGTCGGACGCTGTAAAAGTGACGCTGGGGCCAAAGGGACGCAACGTTGTCATACAGCGCAGTTTTGGTGCCCCAAAGGTGACCAAAGACGGCGTGAGTGTAGCGAAAGAGATAGAGCTTAAAGACCCGTTTGAGAATATGGGTGCCCAAATGGTAAAGGAAGCCGCCAGCAAGTCAAACGACTTGGCTGGGGACGGAACCACTACCGCTACGGTTTTGACCCAAGCAATTGTGCGTGAGTCTTCTAAAGTGGTTGCCGCTGGGGTTAACCCTATGGATCTTAAACGAGGCATCGATATTGCTGCCGAGGCAGTGACTAAGCACTTGTCTTCCATTGCCAAAAAGATCTCAACCAAAGAGGAAATAACCCAGGTCGGGACGATTTCTGCCAATGGCGATCGCATTATTGGCGAAATGATTGCCAACGCGATGGATAAGGTTGGTAAGGAAGGCGTTATAACCGTTGAAGAGGCTAAATCTCTGGAGACTGAGCTTGAGGTAGTTGAGGGGATGCAGTTCGATCGCGGATACTCTTCGCCTTACTTCGTTACTAATTCCGAGAAAATGGTTTGCGAGCTTGAGAATCCGTATATTCTTTTGCATGATAAGAAAGTATCGACCCTTCAGCCGCTTATCCCGGTGCTTGAGCGCATTGTGCAGAGCGGTCGTTCGCTGCTTGTCGTAGCGGAGGAAATCGAAGGGGAGGCGTTGGCGACTATGGTTGTTAATAAACTACGCGGCGGTTTGAAGGTTGCTGCTGTCAAAGCGCCTGGATTCGGGGACAGAAGGAAGGCCATGCTTGAAGATGTTGCGATTCTGACCGGCGCCCAGGTTATAAGCGAGGAGCTTGGTTTTAAGCTTGAGAACGTGGCTTTGGATATGCTTGGTTCCGCCAAGAAGATTATCATTACTAAAGAAGATACGACCATCGTTAACGGAGCTGGCACTAAGAAAGACATCGATGCTCGCTGTGGGCAGATTCGCTCGCAAATTGAGGAAAGTACCTCCGACTATGACCGCGAGAAGCTGCAAGAACGTTTGGCTAAGCTTTCTGGCGGGGTTGCAGTGATTCGTGTAGGCGGTGCGACCGAGCTTGAGGTTAAGGAAAGGAAAGACCGGATAGAGGATGCTTTGAACGCCACTCGTGCAGCTGTAGAAGAGGGCATTATTGCTGGTGGTGGGGCATCGTTGCTGTATGCTGCTAAGGTCTTGAGCAAGGTCTCAGTTGCAAACGATGATCAAAAGACTGGTGTTGATATCCTAAGGCGCGCTTTGCCTGAGCCTGTTCGTCAGATCAGCAATAACGCTGGCGATGATGGCTCTGTGGTGGTTGGCAAGCTGCTTGAAAGCGCTGATAGCAATTTGGGCTATGATGCGCAGAATGGTCAGTATGTCGATATGATCAAATCCGGCATCGTTGATCCAGCCAAGGTCGTAAGAATCGCTTTACAAAGTGCCGCTTCGGTTGCAGGATTGATAGCAACAACCGAATGCATGGTTGCCGAGCGTCCAGAGCCAAAGCAGCCAATGGCCCCTGGCGCACCCGATATGGGCGGTGGTTATGATTTCTAAAAACTGCTAGATTTTTTGATAGTTTAGCGTTTATCAGGCACGGCGACGAGTCGTGCCTTTTTGTTCAGTATAGTTATTTATTTAATACCATAGATAATTTACGTTAGACGTGCAGTCGATTTATATAAATAGTAGCCTATGTTTTGATTTGTTTTTCTAGAATAAATAAACAGTTTATCCATTTCAGCACATAAACCTTTCTACGTATTAGTTGCGAAGTTTTTTAAAAATCGTTTTACAATTTAAAATCGGCCATTAGCTGGGCTATCAATTGGCAGCTGCGCAGTTTAACGCTGTGAATTCCACACAGAATTTTTGGAATTCTTGATATTTGACGAAAGCTGCCGTTATTTTATTTAGATTTGTGGTTGAGAAAATTAAACAAAATCCGCAAGTACAAGGATTAGTTGATAATCTGCAAGTCTTACTAAATTACGATAAGATAAAACTTAATTTAGACGTATTGGCAGCAATCTTTATAGAAGCATGGGATCCTCTACATTACCGATCATACTTGAACATGGTAGACAGCAATACAGTCTATGCTTCTTCGTCTAATACATTCATTGTAAACCAAAGTGCAGCCCAACCTAAATTCCAGGCTGAGCTGCTGAAGATCAGGGCAAGCCCTCATCAAAACCGCTCATCGCTTCCTTTTCCGCTGCTGCTGTACAAATACCTCACAACACCGAGAACCACTGTTAATCTATAAGCCCTATTGCCGCCTTTTTGTCATCTTCTGTTTTGCACAGAAACCGCTCATAAGGCGTTAATTGAGGATTGGTCGTAAGATCGTCTATTATGCCCTGATCCCGAGCTACTTCCTGATTTAACATAGCCTGAACCTCTTCAGCTCTCTTTTTATCCAAACCAGCTATCGTTTGAAGCGTACCAGTTACATCCTCAGCAGCCATCCAACGGCTGGGGTCGTATTGTTTAGTGATACCGCTTGCGCGGACAGCAATACCCTCCCTATCTTTGGCTGGAACCCCTACATCAGAAAGCAAATGCGCCTTTGCTACTGATCCAATAAACCACGACACTAATTGATCACAGCTCTCAGTGCAGCCAATCGTGTCACAAATCGTTTTAATAGCATTGACAAGCCCCGGTTGCATTCCAGCTCCATCCATAAAATTGCGGTCTGCTACCTTCTCTAGCCATGATTCAAACTCAGCTCTGTTTTGCGGATCTAGATTTTTACACACACTCTCAAGACGTTCGCCGTGCCAACCTATTGGTCCATCAGCAGGATAGCATCTTTGCATCAAACGATGCACACGTTCCTGATCTGTCTCCGCCTGAGGTTGTAGCGCCCTTGCGGCCTGCACTTCTTCTGTCAACATTCCAACGCCTACACCAATAATCCCACAATACCCAAGGCATCCTGCGACTACTGCGCCGGAGGCTGTCAACTTACTAAAACTCAACTTTTCCTTAGACATATAATTTTTCCTCTCAAACAATTAGGTTCTAAATCATCCTGACCCAGATTAACCTTAGAGCCACTATCGACCCAATTGTAAGCATATATTTTTGTTAAAATTTCAATAATAAAATGCGTAAAAGACAATCACCTAACTAAAAAGGCAAAACATCCTTTGTTCAGATGAATGATTAAGGGCAATATTCTACAGAATGTTGGCTGTATAAATACTTACCCTGAACGATGGTCGTAAGAATCGCTTTACAAAAATATTACTTATTTAATATAATGGATAATTTGTACTAGACGTATAGCCAATTTTATGCACAGTAAAATTGAAATGAAAATACGAACATCAATTATCACGTTATTGTTCTGTAGTGTTGGTGCGTAAAACATTATGTTAGATATAGTAATGAAAAATCTCTTGAATTGGATTTTTCCAAACAAATTCAATAATTTCCGTATGAAGTTGAACCGGTTGATTTAAGTAATTACGCTCCTGCCATTTTTCTCAAATCAATTCTCAATTACCTCACTAATGCTTGGAGCAAGTGTATCGGGAAGAAGATAAGGCTTTCCTATTAAGTTAAGATAGTCCATATAATTATAGCCAAGTCTTTGCATTTAACTAAAGACTTGGCTATAATTATATGCGCTATTTTGACTCGACAGGAAAAACTTTTCTTACCCCTGCCCCATTTGCTCCAAGCCTTCGGGATTTGATTGAGAATTTCCTTGAGCGAAGGCGAGAATCTACTCCCTCGTCTTTCATTTTTTGCATCAGGTTATGCTGATATTCCGCTGTACTTAATGGTGCTGGGTTCGTTGATTCAACCTCCGACAAACAAACATCAGAGCAGATAACCCCACCAACAACAGCCATGCTCAATAAAAGTTTCTTATTCATCATTGTTCCTCTTAATCCATAATAGTAAAATTATCATGTCATCATGAATAAAAAGTTAATTTAAATGAGCTTTGTTTCTTATTCGCTAAATTTGGCAAGTAACTTATTGATCATACTAGCGAAAGGGGATTTATATTTCATTTAGGCGCGTATCTAAATCACAGCCGCGCCATAAGCAATGTTTTAGAGAAAAACCTCTGTTCCAAAGATTATGTCTTGCCAGCGTATAATAAAAAATCAGTAGCTGTTCAGATGTGGTTGATCTAAAACTTAAGCTGCTAAGATTAAAAGGAGTGGGGGATATAGCTTATTTTGAATATAGTCAGGAAGAGGTTGGCCATCTAATTAGGTCAGACCCGGTTTTGGGCAGGTTCATAATTCAAGTAGGGTTCATAGAAAGAGCAGTAGAGCCGGATCTTTTTTGTGGTCTGGTTACAAGTATTGTCGGTCAGCAAATATCGTCAAAAGCAGCCAATACAGTGTTTAACAGATTACTGCATGCGGTTGAAAGCATAACCCCACAGAACATCATGGCTGCACGTAACCTGAACGGGATTGGTATACCAAAACGAAGAATCGAATACATTCAAGCCGTAGCGTCCGCCTTTTTAAGCGAAAGCTTTCCTGCCAACGCTCTGGCTGACTTATCAGACGATGAAGTTATAAAGCGTCTTGTATCGCTGCCAGGTATTGGAAAATGGAGCGCGGAAATGTGCATGATCTTCTCGCTTAAAAGGAAAAATATCCTGAGTTGGAATGACTTTGGAATCAAAAAAGGGATATCTGTGCTTTATAACGAGAATACGTTCAGCCCAGAAACTTTCGCTTTATATAAAAGCAAATACTCGCCTTATGCGTCAATTGCCTCTTTTTATCTTTGGGAAGCCGCTAAAGACCCACGACGATCCAGTCCTGTTTGACCCTTTAGTTGCCGCCTTATTGACCTGGCTGCAGCTGCACCTTCGGCGAATGCAGACAGAAGTGAGGTGATTTTGCCTTCATAGGTCGCTGCGTCGCCTATGGCGTATATTAAGGGCAGATTGGTTGCATAGCTTGCTTTATCAACGATGATCTTGCCGCTTTCAATATTAATCCCCCAGGCCTCAAAGGTGTTTCGCGCCATAGCCAATCCGAAGCAGGCCAAAAGCACATCTGTATCCAAAGTTACCTGATTGGCCGCCCCATCGCCAGAACATGCAGCTAAGGTAATGGAGGTCAGCTGGCCGTCGTGTCCAGCCATAACGCCTAGTTGGTATGGGGTAAAAACTTTAACTTTGCCTTGATCTGAGAGGGTCGCCAGCCTATCTAAGCTGATAGGAGTGGCTTTGAAGTTGTCCCTGCGATGTATAAGGTTAATCGTCTTAGCTGTATCTGCCAAAGCAAGCGTCCAATCCAACGCAGCATCGCCGCCGCCAATGATTGATACGACTTTATCTTGCATAGCCGACTTGTCTTTTATGGCGTAAAATAAGCTGACGCCCTCGAATTGGCGAGCTTCTGGCAAAGGAATTTTGTTGAAGTCAAAAGCCCCTCCGCCAGTTGCGATAACGACTGACTTACACACGACTGCATCATGGCTGGTGCAAAGACGCCACGTGTCCGCCTCGACGCCTTTTGTAAGGGCGGTTATTTTACGCTCAAGCAAATACTCAGGCCCGAACTGCATGGCTTGCTTGATTAACGAGGATATTAAATCCCTGGCCAATACTCTGGGTAGTCCAGGAATGTCCAAAATCTCTTTATCAGGATAAAGAGCGGAACACTGCCCGCCAAGGTTTCCTAAGGCCTCGATAAGTATACACTCAAGCCCCATAAGCCGGCACTCAAGGGCGCAAAACAGACCCGCTGGCCCGCCACCGATAATCGCAACATCTGCGGTTTTCACCAAATCCCTCTTTCGTTTTAGTTTAAAGTTAAGCTAGCATCGACGTGCTTAGTATACTCAATTGTAAAAAACATGCCAGGAGATACGCTTAACTTCAAAAGTACTAACGTGCAACAAACATGGGCGCTGGCCGAGCGGCTGGCGGCTGTGCTGAAGAGTGGCGACTGTCTGGCTTTGTACGGCAATTTAGGCGTCGGCAAAAGTGAATTTGCCAGGGGCATTATCCAAACCCTCAACAAAAACCAGACTAGCATCCCAAGCCCAACATTTAATTTAATAAAACCCTACCAAACGCGGATAGGAACGGTTTTTCATATAGATCTGTACAGGCTTAACAGCGAAAGCGAACTTTTTGAGCTGGGCTTTCCGGATATACTTTCACAAGGGGTGTGCATCATTGAGTGGCCCCAGCTGGCCGAGGCCTTATTGCCCAAAGATACATTGCGAATATATTTTGAGATTCTAGGAGACGAGAGGGAAATAAAGCTTGAGTCCAATACATTCTGGCGACAAAGGCTTAGTCCTGTAGGCAAACGCCTGTTACCCGCGAAATCTGATGAGTAGTAACGTTATTAACTTTGGCTTTTCTGAGCCGTTTATCCCCGCATTCAGTAAATGGATGTTGGATAAGGTGAAAGACGAGCCGATTTTACTGCTAACCCCTACACGCAGATCGGCAAAAAAGCTTAGGCGCGGTGTAATTGAACAATTAGGCGCGACCGACGACAGCAATCTTATTAAGGCTTATTCTGTTTTTGACCTAGGCCCTGAAGGTGAGCCAATTCCTACAGAGCAAACGGATCAAATCCCTCTGTTTAAGGCAGTCCGTGAATACTTTGGACGCGACAAGAGCCTAAGTCAATGCTTGGCAATTACTTATAACGCTCAGGAAATTTTGACGTTGCTAAACCTTGAGGAGATCAATTTAAAGGCGATTAAGGACATTGTGCCGCTGGACCTTTCGGCTTACGCCCAGAAAATACTTAGCTTTTTAAGCCATATAGCCGGGTTTTGGGTTGAGGATAAAACTAAGCATAGCCTGGATATGCTGAGTCAGAAGTGGGCCAGTAATCCTCCGCAATATCCGGTTTTCGCCATTGGCCTGAACGGCGCATTCCCGTCAGTTAATCGGCTAGTAAAAACTATCTCTGAGCTGCCTTTTGGCTGTGTAGTTCTGCTCGGCGCTGATCCGGAAGCTCTAGGGCATACGCTCAAGCGTTATTCGCTGCAGCGCTCATTCCAGCGCTTGCTTACCTCAATTGGTGTTGAGCCGGGCAGCATTTCGACGATCTGTAAGATTAGCCCAACAGAAAAACATATAAGTGCAGTGCTGCCTTCTGCTGATTATAAAATCCAAGCTGATATTCCCAGCATCACGATAATAGAGTGCGAAAATCCACAGGAAGAAGCCGCCGTAAACGCCCTTATTATTAGGGAAATTTCGCCAACACCCTTGTTGATCACCGCAGAGGCTTCATCCGCTTTGCGCATCAGGGAAATAGTAAAATTATTTGGTTTTGGGTTTTATAACTCTCAGTCAGATCCGCTGTCCAAGACGGCAGAGTTTACTGTGCTAAGGCAGATCGCAGAGGTTATTTCGAGCAGCTTTTCGACCCATCCGACGCTGGAGGCACTTAAAAATACATTTAACTTTGACAAGGATATTTTTAAAGAGCTTGCGACCTTTGAATTAGCGCTTCGAGGTGAAACTCAAGCGCATAGATATTTTATATCTGCCGTCAATGAACATGCACAGTTCATAGAAGAAAAAATGCCGTGCTCATCGCATAAAATCTTTAACGTTATGTCATTTTTAAAATCCCTTCCGTCAGTTGACAGGCCCCACGCCATACGTGACTGGATAAAGATTCATAAGGATTTTGTTGACGTTTTAAATCAAGAATCGTCTGGGCATATAGCCAATGATATTTTGCGCCCTGAAAGCGATGTTGCCGGCATTTGGAGCAAATTAGAAAACCTGCTAAGTCCGTTGCTTAATGAAATCGTGCCGGCAGACGAGTACGTAAATGTATTTTGCCTTTTATTTTGGAAGATTAAACCAACCTCACAAGGTGATGGCGATGGCAAACACCTGTATTCGCTAGGGGTGCTGGAATCCAGGCTGTTAGATGCGCCTAACTTAATTATCCCAGATGTTAACGAAGGAACCTGGCCACCCATAAAAAACATCGCAGGCAACCTGCTGAGCCAAAGCATACTAAGCAAAGTAGGCCTGCAGTCATTTGACCGAAAGGTTGAGTTGTTTGGGCTGGAGTTTTCAAAAGCCCTTTGCGGCAAAAATGTATTTCTTACCCGCAGCAAAACCAAGGACGGCTCGCCTACTCAACCGTCCAGATGGCTTGTACGGCTTATGGCTTCCCTAAAAGGTAATGCCGAGTTAGCCAGACAGCGGGGGGAACACTGGCTGAGCCGAGCTCGTGATCAAAATCGCAGTAACCCTCAATCAAAAGTTCTTCCACCGTGTCCCTTAGCGCCAGCGAGCACTCAAATAAAAGAGTTAAGTCTTAGCGATTTGAATACGTTATTTAAAAATCCCTATGAGGTATACGCTAAGCATGTTCTTAAGCTGACTCCTTGCCCAAACTTTTGGGACGAGCCGAATAAAACCCTAAACTTAAGAAGAAAGATATCCGGCCGAAGCTTGTTAGCTGAAGCCGATAAAACTCTGCAACAGCTTAAGGATAAGCGCATTGTACAAGATTTAGATATGATGTTTTCTTCCGATCAGGGGTCAAGAGAGATCGCAGGCAGTATCACGTTTGATCTGCTTGATGGCAGTAGCCTTGAGGTTAAAACAAAGTTTGATTTGGTCAAGTTTGGATCGTCTGATGATCAAGCCAGTATTGAAATCGTAAATTACAAAGGATCGGCCCAGCAAAATATAAGCGATATTAAAGCTGGGCTGGATTTAAAGACTAATTTGCAAATCATCATTGCCAGCAGCATTTCCCTTGCGCAAAAACCAAGCAAGATAAACGTACGATTTCTGCACATGCATGGGGGTATTAAATCGATCAAAGAAACAACGGTGTTTGGCGATAAAATCCTGGAAAATAAGCAAGCGATTATCAGCAAAATTCAAGAGGAGATTTATCATCTATTTTCCAGCGGGATGTTTCCAGCCAAACCCTGCGGCGTGAGTCATTATAGCCGTCTGGCGCGAGAAAAAGAATGGTCGGCACCGAGTTGAGGAATATATGCGATATCGGGGCAAGCGTCTGGATTGAGGCCTCGGCCGGTACCGGAAAGACCAAAGCGCTGGTCGACCGAATCTTAGCTTTACTGGCCAGTGGTGTACCTACGCAAAAGATATTGTGTATCACGTTTACCAAAGCTGCTGCCGCCGAGATGCTAAGCCGCGTAAAGGATAAGCTGAGCCGTTGGAAAGCGTGTGATGACAATGTACTACGCCTCGAACTTAACGAACTAATCCCTTATTCTAACGGCGATCAAATAGACAGGTGTAGGCGTTTGTTTGATGAAGTCCTGGACGCCGGCAGTGACTTTAAGGTTCAAACGATTCACAGCTTCTGCCAAAGGTTGCTTGAGGCCTTTCCGATGGAAGCCGGCTTGAGCGCGCCTATACAGGTTTTGGATGATTATGAAGCTTCCGAATTGTTAAGGTCAGCGTTGCGGGCCTCGATTGCCCTGGCAGCCACAAATCCCAATCTAATAAAGGCATACGAAGCCATCAGTATGTTTAAAAACGATGCATCAGCGGTTGACCTTATTGCGCAGTTAATAAAAGACCGCATTCACGCTGAGCTTTTATGTAAAAAAACCGATGATGAGATTCAATCAGGATACGATGAGCTTTTTGGAGACGAGGCTGACGACCTTTTCGTTAATGCCAACGCAGCGTTGGCTTTGGTAACCAAGGATGTGTACGGTCGGTACCGATGCCTTAAGCGCGACAGGCTTGATTACGACGACCTGATCTTCAACGCCCTAATACTGCTTCGCGATGTGGACAACAGCTGGATCATGTATAAGCTTGACGGCGGCATCTCACACATATTGGTTGATGAAGCCCAAGATACCAGCCCCTTGCAGTGGGAGGTACTAAAGGCGCTTAGCGCCAATTTCTTTGCAGATAGCGCGAAAACGTTGTTTGTAGTAGGCGACCACAAACAGTCTATCTATGGATTTCAGGGGGCCAGTCATCAGTCATTTATAAACGCCCGCAAGTATTTTAAGCAAAAAACCATCAAAGCCGGCCTCAGATGGCATGACGTAAGGCTTAATTTGTCATACAGATCTGTGCCTCAAGTGCTTAGTTTCGTCGATAAAATCTTTGCTGATCCGCAAAAAACGCCAGGCCTAGGAACACTTCCGACTGAACACGTTGCTTTTAGAGAGCGTGACACTGGGCTAGTCGAATTCTGGCCGCTTATTGAAAACAAACAGGACGGGCAAGCGTTACCTATGACAATTTTGCTCGAAATTGACGCTACAACAGAGCCGGACATCGTTCTGGCGCGCAGTATAGCCGATAAAATTGCAAGAATTTTAAAGCATAAAACTTTTGTTCCATCGAAAAATCGCGAAGTTACCGCAGGTGATTTCCTAATACTCCTGCAACAGAGAGGGGCGCTAATGGGGCTTATTATCAAAGAGCTTCAGAATCTGGGCTTGCCGGTCGAAGGAGTAGATCAGTTTACCTTAACCGACGAAATCGTAACGGAAGATCTTATTGCCCTCAGCAAATTTGTGCTTAACCCATACGATGATTTCAATTTGGCCTGTCTTTTGAAGTCTCCGCTGATTGCAATGGATGAGGCCGTTTTAATGAAGCTATGCATGAATCGTCAGGAAAGCGTGTATCAACAAATTGAAAGGCTAGCCGATCAAACACAAATGCGCGACGGGCTTGGCAACACGCTCATGCTGCTGAACAAGTGGCGACAGATGGCAAGTAGTCAGCCTCCGTACAGTTTTTTTGAAGGTGTTTTGGATGACCCTATACATGGCATTAGAAGCAGTATTATTGCTCGTCTGGGAAGTGGGGCAAACGACGTGATTAATGAGTTTATGGAGGTTATTTTAAAGTATGAAAACAGTAATACTCTGACCATTGAGAATTTTGTTCCATGGCTTCTAAAAAGGCGCCCCAGGCTTAAGCGCGAATTTGGTCAGTATAATAAAATTCGTGTAATGACCGTCCACAGGGCCAAAGGGCTTCAAGCCCCTTTTGTAATACTGGCCGATATACACAGTCAAAGCAGGAATGACCTTCCCCCTGCCTGGCTTAACACCAATGATACTTATAGCAGCATACTGCCGGTTTTCTCTCCAAGCGGCCTAAAAATACCTGCCAAAATTGCTGATTATTTTAATGGGCTGAAACAAGAGCAAGAACACGAAAAGCAACGATTGCTTTATGTGGCGCTTACCAGAGCGCAAGACCACCTGTATATCACTGGTAAAAATACATCACGCAAATCAGTGTGGTCCGGCCTTTTAATAGATTTTATGCCCTTTTAAATAACCGTCAGTTAATCTAAACTTAATTTTGTTTACACAAAATTGATTTTTGTATGACATAATATAATTTATAGTGTGATTGTGCAAAAAATATGCCCATAAAAATCGCCAAATCATCGCTGCTTATTTTAAGTATTTTTTCAGCAGAGCTAGCATGTAGTACTTTTCCAGACAGTAGCTTAGAAGCATTGCCTCCACAAGAATTTTTATCCGGCATAAACTTTGCCAATCCGCAACATTACTTAGACTATCTTAAATGTAAAGTTGACGCTCTGCCGGCTACGCTGATTGTTGGCAATGGCAGAGGGGAATATTCCAATGGTACTCGTATAGATGTAAGAAACTATGGACGAGGCGCATATTCTTACCTGCTAATGGACTTCGTTCAAGGAGTAGATACATTGCGAGGTGTAGAATCATTTACTCCAGACTTAAATTGCGATGTGTTGCAATTACAACAATTTGCTGTTGAGCACGATATGGCTGGCAAATTGGATATTGTGATTCTTGAAAACCTTCCAGCGTGTTACGCATTTACTCCTAATGCGGTTACTGGGGCACTAACCTGTCTAAAACCAGGCGGTCACCTTATTATATCGTCATTTCCAATGATTGGTGATAAGGTTGATGCTGAGGGCTTATCTTTGATTAGGCAGTATAATTCTAATTCGGTTGAACTTGGGGACTACACGTGGTTCTACAACGAAGTATCTAATAATCCATTGGCATTTTTGAGTGTGCCACAAATAATAAAGGTCAGAAATCTTGATTCAGGCCCTCAACTGATGCCAAACTCGCCATTTGAAGAAGTTGCCACCTTTTTAAATGGATATAAAGAAAGCTTTATTGATTATTTTGGCGAACCAGCTAAATCACAAATAGATGGTTTAGAATTCACAACTGTTTCTTATGTAAGTCGGTTTTGGCCGCAGATGCCCAACACAAGATTAAATGCTTCTGGGCCGCAGCTTAAGCCAGTTATGATGATAACAAAGAAATAATGGCGTTATCTTTGCTAATTATCACTAGTTATTACGTCTGAGCATCAGTACTAGCAGCATTTGTTTTTCTTAGTAAAGCTGTTATACTTGCTTTATTATAAGCAAGGCTAGGTCGTATCTAGGTGAGGTGTATGAACGGTTTAATTAGAATAGTTTTTGTATTTTTGTTGATGTTTGTTTCGGGATGCAAGCCTGTAATAAGCACATCCGGCAACTTGTGCGAAGCTGACGACCTAAACAACTTAAAAATCGGCGTACACGGTGTGAACGATGTTTATGAAATCCTTGGCACTCCGTCGTTTAAGCTTGATGGTAACAGGGTTTTATATATAGGCCGCAGATTGAGGAGTATTTCCTTTTTCGACCCCAAGGTTACAGAGGAAAAAGCCGTTCTGGTCACATTTAACCAAAGAGGCATTCTGTCCGACTGGCAGATAGTTGAGCTAGATCATCAAAAGATAGTTTTCGACAAAGCCATAACGCCTGTCAGAGATACTGGCCGTACTCATGCAGATCACATCCTTGATAACCTTCAAAAGCCTGGAAGAAGAAAATAAGGGCGGTTTTATCAATGCCTTATAGTATTCGCTGCTTTGGCGATTTGAAAACAAAGCGACTACAATGGATCGCATAGCGACTGTTTTCCCAGGCCAAGGGGTTCAAAAGCCTGGCATGGGACAGTGGTTGTATGACAATTTTTCATCGGCTAAGCTGTTGTTTGAAGAAGTCGATGATGCTTTGGAAATGAACCTAAGCGATATAATGTTTCGTGAAGAACACAGCGATCAGCTTAAGCTTACCCAAAACGCTCAGCCAGCGATTATGGCCGTTGGCATAGCTGTTTTGCGGGTTTTGGCGAATGATTTTGGCCTTAAAGATTTCGCTTGTTGCATGGCGGGACATTCGCTTGGCGAGTATACGGCCCTGATTGCGGCTGGCATGTTCAGCGTTCAAGATGGGGCCCGACTACTTCAAAAACGTGGATTAGCCATGCAATCGGCTGTCCCCGCCGGGGTTGGGGGTATGCTTGCAGTTTTGGGAATAGATGACATCAAGCTGATTGAAAAAATTGCCGCAACTGCGACCGAAAAAGCAAGTTTATGCGAGGTTGCTAATGATAATTGTCCCGGTCAGTGCGTACTAAGCGGCTATAAAACAGCTTTAGAGCTTGCCGGCGATCTTGCAAAGGAAAACGGGGCCAAAAAAATCGTCCCACTTGATGTATCTGTTCCCTCGCACTGCAGCCTTATGGCACCAGCCGCCAAAGAGCTAAAGGCTCACCTTATGGAGTGTAAAGCAAACAGTATTTCAACGCCAATAATTCAAAACTACACTGCTCAAAAGGAAACCGATGCGAACATTATAATCAACAATCTAGCCGCCCAAATAACTGGCCGTATCAGATGGCGAGAAAGCATATTGTCGATTTCCTCTGTGAAGGTACATAAAATCATAGAAGTTGGACCAGGAAGCGTCTTAAAGGGGCTTATAAAAAGGACTGCGCCCGATATTGAGGTTTTATCCATCAACTCGGTGGTTGATCTAGAGTGCGCTGCTGCCATAATATCTGGTTAAGATAGGGAAGGGCGGTCATCATGTTTGGCTTATCTGGAAAAACTGCATTTATAACTGGGGCTACTGGCGCAATTGGCTCAGCTATTGCCAGAGCATTTCACCAGCAAGGCGCGCATGTTATTTTGTCCGGCACCAACGCCGAGGTTTTAGACAGCTTAGCTTACGAGCTTGCGGGCAATGTGTCTATTTGCCATTTAGATCTTTCAAAAACGGACGAAATTCCTGCGTCTTATCAAGAGGCCGAAAAAGCCAATGGCTTTATAGACATATTGGTCAACAATGCAGGAATTACGCGCGATAAGCTTTTTATACGTATGACCGACGACTCTTGGCAAGAGGTTTTGGATATTAACTTGACGGCGCCATTCCTTCTTATGCGCGAAGCCGTTAAAAGCATGATAAGGACCAGTAAAGGCAGGATTATCAATATTTCCTCGATTGTGGGGGCTACTGGCAATCCCGGGCAAGCTAACTATACTGCGGCCAAAGCAGGCTTGGTCGGTATGACAAAAACAGTCGCTGCGGAAATTGCCAGCCGTGGGATTACGGCAAACTGTATTGCTCCTGGGTTTATAGACTCTCCTATGACAAGGAAGCTTACCGATGAGCAAAAGGAAAAATTAGTTGAAAGGATCCTGATGCGCAAGATTGGAACGCCACAAGACGTTGCTGCAACTGCGGTTTTTTTGGCTAGCGATGAAGCCCAATACATTACAGGCCAAACCATACATGTAAACGGCGGCATGCTTATGGTTTGATGCTTGATGCATGTTTCATTCGCTCAGTGGATAACGTGGGGGGGCTATATTATTGTTTTATGGGCATTCCGCTAAAATTATGAAAACCAACTCATATGGCGATGAGCAGACATGAATCGGCTGTGTAATTGCCCGAAACCATGCCTAAGTTGCTGTGTATTTTTTGTAATTATATTTTGCCTTTTTAGTTTTTCCCTTTGTAAGGCGAGTATAATTGCCACAAACACCAAACTGGTGTACGCAAAACCTAAAGTTAATTTAGATACCCCCTTTTTTATCGGTTCGATAAGTAAACAAGTAACCGCTGTTTTGGCCTTAAAGTACCTAACAGGGCGGCTAGATTCAGATGTTAAAAAATTTCTAAAAGAAAAAGCTTATTACCGTTTACATGGTTGTACGGTCAGGCAGCTTTTGCACCATACTTCTGGCGTTGATTTTAAAACTGGCAAGAGGCGCATCGGATACAATTATCAAAACGAGAACTATGATATTATTGGCCGAGTGTTGGAATCGGTTACTGGGCGTAGGTATGAAGATTTGGCCAATGAATTATTCAAGCGTGCAGGTATGCGTGGAACGTTTTTTCATTCCGATGTCTCTGAAGAAGAATTGTTTAAAAAGCTGCGAAAGTCTTTGAGGTTAATTGGCCTAAATCATGCAGCGCTGACAAACATTTTGATGAAACAGATGAATCCAAGCGGAGGCGTTATATCTACAGCTAGAGACCTTCTTAAATGGAGTCAATATTTGGAAAAGCACGGCTTGTACAAAAAGTTAACAGAAAGCCAGGTTGAAATGAACCGAGGCGGCTCAGATCGATACGGCTTTGGTGTAGTTATCTGTGGTGATTTGATTATGCATTGTGGGGCAATACTTAATGCGATTGATGAATACTGCACCATATGCGTGCTTGTTTATAACATCAAAACAAGAAAGACCACCGTCGGTTTCGAAGTTTTTAAACTGAGCAAAGGTGAAAGCCTTGACCAAAAAACCAAACACCTTCAGGCAAAGGTCATTACCAGCCTTTCTTCCGATCAGTGTAAATCTTGAAGAGAAGGCGACGTGTCACTGCTTAAGTTATTAAATAATTATCTTCCAGAAAATCAAGCAGAGCTTAAAAATAAAACCAAAATGCTAAATTTTCTGGCAGATGAGCCAAATTGCTTTAAGCGTGATTGCTTGAAAGGTCATTTTACGGGAAGCTGTTGGATTGAGAATTTTTACGGAGATTCTATCTTGCTTATGCATCACAGGAAGCACGAAGGCTGGCTTCAACTAGGAGGCCACGCCGACGGTGACAGTGATTTGCTTAGAGTATCGCTAAAAGAGGCCTATGAAGAATCAGGGCTTTCCGTTAAGCCCGTTAACGGCGATATCTTTGACATCGGTGTGCACCTTGTTCCTTTATATAAAGATATTCCTGAACACTATCACTATGATGTCAGGTTTTACCTAAAGGCAACGAAAGACGAACCTTATGTTATCAATGAAGAATCATATGACTTGAGATGGGTTAAGTTTGACGAAGAAGATTCGCTTCCCGATGACCAAGATATCAAACGAATGTTCAGAAAATGGAAAGCATTAAAAGCGCCTTTCGTATGTCATTGAGGCCAATGATTACGAATCAAATTACTTCGCTCATCGTAACGAGAATGCCAAAAAGAAGCAGCAGCCCAAAAAGCCATTTGTTTGATAACTCCTGATAAAAAAGTTGTACTGAACGCCGTCCGCTAATCATTTTTAGGAACAAATAAACTGGCATGAAAATCGCGATGAAAGACAATATCGCCCCAGCAAAGCCAAAGATCTTGATAAATGCGTTCGGAATAACAGTTGCTGTAAGGTACGCAGGAACGACGGCTAAAACCGAGCAAGATACCCTCCTGATTGAATCTGATGCAATCCTGCTTTTTAGCATGAAGTCTAGAGAACTGGTCAGAGCGGCGCCTACCCCAAGGACCGATGTAAAAACAGCAGATATTGAAAGTATCCAGACCAAAATCTGCATATTCGGCTGGTTCGATATTGAGCTAAGCTCCTTAATCAGATCGCCTACATCTTTATGTCCAGCGCTCATTTGGATATAGAACGCTTCATTAGCGTTGTACAACACCCCTAACACGCCGTATGTCCAGGCTATGTATACAAGCAAGGGTATAATGCTGCCATAAAAGAACGCTCGTTTCAAAATTTTTGCATCAAGTCCACAGTAATTGGCAAGTGTATGAAATATCACGTGAAATCCGAAGGATGTGAAAACAACCGATAAGACAAAAAACATACTTGAAGGCTGTGCGTCAATCACCAATGGCAAACGCGAAACATTTACAGACGCAACAATTCCGCACAATAATACTAAAAAAACCACCAGTAAGACGGCGAAGAAGACCCTGTTCACGTAATCAATCCACCTTATGGGAGCCGTCAACAGCGCAATGGTTCCAATTGCGATCCAAGTTGACAATTTAAGGAATGAAAAGTTTATCTGCCAATAAGTTGCCAATATTTCCTGACCGATCGAGGCCATGCCACACACGTAAACCGCAAGCAGAGAATATAACAGCAGCTTCAGGCTAATATTGCCGATAATTTCGGCTTTGCGGCCAGAGAATTTATTTCCTAAAGCCCCTAAGGCTAAGCCGGCTCCAGCCTGAAGATTCAATTCAACGCTAACCAGCGCGCTTTTGTACGAAGACAACCAAACGATCAGCATGACTAATATGCTTGGAAGGAGTCCAAGCTTAGCCAAAACCATAGGCAAAGCAATCATTCCGCTGCCAATGCTTGTTCCGGCGATAAGCAAAATAGCCCCAATTTGTTTTTGCATTTTTGTGCTCCAAATTTTATCGGTAAATAAACTAAATGTATTAAGGCGATGTTAAAATGACTCGGCTGCTAGCCGATAAATCGATGGAGAAAAAAGCCGCAGAACGATCTTATATACTCAAGCACGCTTAACATCCAAAAAGTAAGCTAAGCGCTTGTATAAACAATTCTATATAACAAATCAAGTGCATAAAAGCGCCAAGTAGATTTCTGCATAACAAGTCTATGAGCAGCGCAAATATAGTAAAAATCAAAAATTATTCATTCATATGGAATCTTTCAGTATTTTTCACAAGACCTATACATGCGCAACCCTTTGAAAGGCAGCGCATCGCTTAACCTATTTAAAAATTTGCTCCTAGTCGTCTCTTCTACAGCGAGATACGTCGTCTATTTGATTCGGACGCAATGTTAGTAGATGCGACTGAGAAGCTGAGACTACCATCGAGAGGGTATTATCGTGTTATTCGTGTTTCCAGGACTATAGCAGACTTGGAACAAAGCCAATCCGTATCTCGCCTGCATGTATCTGAAGCCCTGTCATATCGGCTTAAATTGGGAACCCAATCCCTGCTTAGCAATTGCGCTTAGGAAGGGGGCGAGTTAGCACAACCGCAAAAAAACCTAAAGGCTAGACCTATTGCGCTAACTATACGACCGTCCTTACCCTCTAAGCGTCTTCCTAAACAACAAACAGCCTGCAACTATTAAGCAAGAATTTGTTGTTTGCAAAAGCTTTCTAATATTGAGCGTCCAGCTTTACGCATCAGTTATAACTAATGCATATTTCTTGCTGGACGACAGTGTATAAATTACTTACTCTAATCCCAATAATCGCTTTCTTTCTGCACCAGACTTGCACAGATAATGTCGACATGTATACCTACCATCAGCCTCACGTTCCATTATATCCCAATCACGACGCTCATCAGGTACAGTCAACAAAGCCTGCATTTCTCTAGCCAGCTCTTGATTCAGTCCGTATTTACCCATCAAGATATCGACAGCTTTACCACTAAGCCTAAGACTGCCATCATCTTGCCCATAGCCAGTTGCTGATTCTCTGATTATATAATTTCTGTCTGCCGCATTATCTATACCTAACTCTAAAAGTACGCGATTACGCGCTACGTCATCGACAAAGTTTAGTATATGCTCACGTGCCATTGGATTGACCGCATCAATGGCCTGCACAAGATTTCCCTCCATATCATTTTGATCCGCAAAGTAATCGCTGCCTACGTCTCTATGCAGATTTTGCAACCATCTTTCAAGCTCAGCTCTATTGGCAGGATTTAGACGTCCATGCACTTGTTCAATTATGTTACCATCTTCCGGTATCTCGCCGTTTTGTGAAAAGCTCAGCAGCAACTGATGTATATTAGGTCTTGCAGCCAGTGTTTCCTGTGCTGCCAAGCTTAGGCCTAAGACACCAACAGTACAGCAGCCCAGGCAGTTTGCTAAAACAGCGCCAGAGGCTAACAGATTCTTCAAA